>JADHUD010000045.1 GCA_016784705.1 Spirochaetia bacterium
CCTTTCCGCAGATGGATGTGCATCATTACGGTTTTCCTGAAGTAAAGGAAGTCTAGGAAAATGATTTTCAGGAGTGAATTATGATTGAAGAAAAAATCAGTGGGATGGATGAAATCACTCTTCTGAATGGTGTGCTCTCGGCTGTTCCGGAACCGTTTTTTGTGTATGACGAAGAGGGAACATACCTTGACATTCTTGGCGGCATGGATAGAAATAAATATCATGATGCCAGACATTTAATCGGGCAGAGAATGCATGATGTGATGAACAGAAAATTAGCAGACCGTTTGCTGCGTAAGATAAAACTGGCTATTAAAACCGAATCGCTTGTTACTTTTGAGTATGCAATAGATCCCAAAGATATCTTCAGGTATGAAGGACAGCCTGGACCCTCCGGGATGCGCTGGTTTGAAGCTCACATTTCTCCTCTGGCTGCTGCTCCGGGAGAAAAAAGAAAAGTTGTCTGGATTGCTTTTGATATCACAAGACTGAAAAATGCATTTGAGAGATTGGATCAGCAAAGCAGGCAGCTTCGGGAAATGGCAAGAATAGATACTCTTACCGGTCTTCTTAATCGGAGAAGTTTTTACGAGATGGCCTATTTGGAGATAGAGAGATTCCGGGCAGAAAAGAGGGCGGGATTCAGTTCCGGTTTTTTTGTAATGATGATGGACCTGGATCATTTTAAGCAGATTAATGATAATTTCGGCCACTATGCCGGGGATACCAGCCTGAGACATTTTTCAAAAACACTTAAGACCTGTTTAAGAAGTAATGATGTTATCGGCCGTCTGGGTGGAGAGGAGTTTGCTATAATTATATCAGGAGAACGCATAAATACCGCAGAGTCGCTGGCTGAAAGAATTCGGCAGACAACGGAAGACACAAAGATTACATTTCAGGATCTGACAATATCCTTTACGGTAAGTATTGGCATAACTCAGTTGGGCGAGAAAGAAAATGATATTATTGAGGCACTTAAACGTGCTGATCAGGCTATGTACCGGGCAAAAAGAGAGGGGAGAAACCGGATTTGCATATTTTCTGAGGAAAAGGATGGAGTATGAAAATAGTCACACTTATTGAGGATAAAGTTGTCGGTATTGGTGATGGAAAAAATGAACAAAACCTGATATCACGACACGGGCTCTCTTTATACATTGAGAGTAACGGGCTTAAAATTCTGTTTGACACCGGACCGGACAGCTCTATTATCAATAATGCCGAACAACTTGAAATAGACCTTTCAGAGATAGATTTTGCAGTAATTTCTCATGGACATTACGATCATGGCGGCGGCGTCCCGGCATTTTGCCGGGTAAATTCCGCAGCACCTGTCTATCTGCATAAAAAATCTTATCTGGACTCACATTTTTCACAGCACCCGGGAGGCAGCATGAAAAATGCTGATTTTGTGATTGATCAAAAGGATTTCAACCGGCTTGTGCCCGTCGACAATCTCCCCTCAAAAAGACGGGAGGGGGTCTATGCGCCCGCTCTTTCAGGCAATGTGCTGCTGATTACCGGATTCCCTAAAGAAGGCTATATACCAGCAGGAAATAAAAATCTCTTCAGTCAGGAAACCGGTAAGGATATTGTTCATGATGATTTTTCACATGAAATTGCAATGCTTATCCGGGATAGCGGGAAAAATATACTATTTACCGGGTGTTCGCATTCGGGTGTGGGAAATATGATGAAAAGAGCCAGTGAAATTCTGGAGGGTGACTCTATTGACTATGTAATTGGCGGGTTTCATCTCATTGATACAGAGCGAAATAGAGCCAACAGGCAGAAAGACCTGCAAGTTTTGGTTGATGAGTTGACAGCATATCCCGGAACACAGTTTTATACCGGGCATTGTACGGGAAAAACTCCGCTTCAGTTTCTCCAGCAGAAACTTGGTGAAACACATATCCATGTGATAGCAGCAGGTTCTCAGTTTTCCATTACCGGTACGGAGGAAAGTGTTTGAGCGGTCTGCATATTGCCATTATTGGTGCAGGAAGTACGTATACCCCGGAGCTGATAGATGGATTTATCGGGAGAAAAGATGAAATTCCAGTTGAACTCATCAGCCTCATGGATATTGACAGAGAGAAGCTGCGGATTACTGGTGAAATGACAATTCGCATGCTGAATCATGCAGGCATGAAAACCCGGGTGAAAACTGTTTTCACGTATGAGGAAGCTGTAAAAGGTGCAGATTTTGTTCTTGGGCAGATTCGGGTAGGGAAGCTTCCTGCCCGGGTGCTTGATGAGCGGATTCCCTTGAAATATGGGTTGATTGGTCAGGAAACCACTGGAATCGGCGGATTAATGAAGGCCCTCCGTACAATTCCGGTGATGGGTGAAATTGCGGAGTGTATTGAACGTGTCAATCCGAACACCTGGTTTATCAATTTTTCAAACCCCTCAGGCATTATTGCTGAATACTTACTTAATTATACATCAGTGAAAATGATGGGGTTGTGCAACGTTCCCATAAACATGAAGCGGGAAGTACTTGCTGAGCTGCCAGATTCCGGGAAAGGGGTTTATATTGAATATATCGGTTTAAACCATCTTAGCTGGGTAACTGGGGTATGGAGGGCAAATGCAATATGGGGGGCTGATGCAGCCGGAATAGGGAGAGAAGATTTTCTTCCCTTACTTTTGGAGAGAGGTAACAGCCTGATCAGTCTGAGTAATGTCACGGGAAGTGATTTTGATGAAACTCTCCTGCGGGCTATTAATGCAGTACCAAGTCCATATCTTCAATATTACTATATGCGCAGAAAACAGCTGGAACATCTGCTTCAAGAGAAGCAGACACGGGGTGAGGTGTGTATAGATATTGAACGGGAGTTAATTGCTCTTTATCAGGATGCTTCTATTGTGGAGAAACCTGCGGTTCTTGATCAAAGAGGGGGGCATCTCTATTCTGAAGCGGCAGTCGCACTTGTAAGCGCAATTGCCAATGATACACATGAGGTGCATACCGTCGATGTAAAAAATAACGGGGCACTTCCTTTTATGGATAATAATGATGTCGTAGAGATTGACTGCGAAATTTCGTCGGAGGGGGCATCCCCCTTGCCGATAGAGAATTTTACAAATGATCACATTATCGATTTGATGCGGACAGTAAAATCTTTTGAGCGTCATGCAGTAAAGGCCGGGGTGACCGGTGATTATAGAGAAGTGGTGAAGGCCCTTTTAATCCATCCGCTAATGGGTGATTTTGATTCTGCAAAGAAGTGTTTTGATGAACTTCTTGAGGCACATAAAGAGTATCTTCCTCAGTTTGAAGTTTGAGAGACAGTGTCGATAGAGGATTTAGAGGAGTTTACCAGAGTGGATGAATATGTTCTAGGTGTAGATGGCGGTGCAACCAAAACCGATTACATGCTTTTCACTACAGGCGGCAGGTTCGCCGGGCATGTCCGCGGCGGGCCGGGAAATCATGAAGTTTACTCTGATACGTATAGTGGAGCAGGGAGGGAATATAACAATTCTCTGATTAAGCTTTTTAGAAAAACAGGGGTTTCTGTTGAGCAGATAGTCTTCAGTGTCTGGGGGCTGGGTGGTATTGATGTTGATGATCAACGCACGAGAATACGAAAAATTGTTTCTGAAATTGGTTTTAATCGATATATTGTATGCAATGATGGGTTTCTGGGCATAAAAGCCGGATCAAATTCAGGATTTGGAATCTGCAGTATAAATGGGACCGGTACCAGTTGTGTAGGAATTGACCCGTCAGGAAACTCTCTTCAGATAGGCGGTACTGGTCTTCTTTTTGGGGATGAAGCCGGAGGAAGCGCCTTGGGGGGGTGGGTTGTCCGGTGTGTCTATGATTCTCTTTTCCGCTGCGGAAAATCAACCAGTATGAAGGAGATGCTTTTTAATGAGCTGGGGATACACAAAGGTGAGGATCTTGTTTCAGGCTACTATCGGGAAATTATTCATGGGGATAAAAACACGGCAGATTTGAATTCTATTTTGTTTCATGCTGCTTTTGAGGGAGACGTCTGTGCACTTGAAATACTTGATTCAGTCGGGATTGAATTGGGCAAAAGTATTGTTGGAATGCTTAAATACCTTGATTTTAGTAGTGTCAGGTCTGTAGAGATTGTACTGGCAGGATCTATCTACCGAAAGGCAGAGCACCCGGGACTGCTTACTGCTATGGAGAAATATGTAAGAACTTATGCATATCCTGAACATGAGTATGTTTTCAATATTCTAGATGCACAGCCGGTTGCCGGTGCGGTAATATGGGCACTTGAAGAGATTCGCGGATGCCCCGTTGATACCATTCAGAAAAAAGTAGTGGTAAAATCCTGCAATTAAAAACTTAACAATACAATAGAAAACATGTTAATAAAAACAATTTGCTGCTATTCAAGGACATTGGTTCTTGATTTTAATTCCGGTAAAGCAGAAACGCTCGGCCTGTTTTTAATGAGATATTCAATAGCTTCAACAGCGGCTGCTGCAGCACTGGTAGTTGTTGAGTAGGGTACTTTCATTCGCATGGCTTCTGTTCTGATCTCATCATCACCCTTTTTTGCATACCATCCTATCGGCGTATTAAGCACAAGATCAACTCTTTTTTTTCTGATATTATCAGCAATGTTGGGGTGTCCTTCATGCACTTTCATCACCACTTCACTCATTATTCCGGCTTCAAACAGATCTCTTGCAGTACCTTTGGTTGCAGCAATTTCAAAGCCCAGCTGCTGCAGTTTTCTGGCCATGGGGATAATAGTCTTTCTGTCTCTTTTATTAACCGAAATGAACACCCGGCCTGACATTGGGAGACGGCTTCCGGAACCGGCCTGTGATTTTGCAAAGGCCTCACCAAAGCTGCTGCCTATACCGATAACTTCCCCGGTTGATCGCATTTCAGGACCCAGTACAGGATCTATATTAGAAAATCTGTCAAATGAGAATACGGCCTCTTTTACTGCCCATCCGACAATGCAGAATCCTTCACCGATTCCTTTATCACCGGCAAGACCTTGCTGTTTCAGGTCTATGCCTTTCCAGATCTTTACTGCTGCATCAACCAGATCCACCCCGGACGTTTTAGATAAAAACGGTACGGTTCGGGATGCTCTTGGATTTACTTCCAGTATATAAAGAATTTCATCTTTTACTGCAAACTGTATATTCAAAAATCCCACTACACCAATTTCCCGGGCAATGGAAACCGCGGCGAGCTTCATCTCTTCAAGAATTTTCGGAGATGATTTGTATGGAGGGAATACACAGGCTGAATCTCCTGAGTGTATACCGGCCGCCTCTATATGCTGCATGATGCCTCCAACATACACATTATCCCCATCTGATACAGCATCAAGATCATATTCAAAGGCATCTTCCAGAAACTGATCTACTAATACCGGGGCAGCTTCTGTAGCCGTAATTCCACGGCTGAGAAATTCTTCAAGCTCATCATCATTGTAGGCAATAAACATGCTGCGTCCGCCAAGAACAAAAGAGGGACGGAGGAGTACCGGATAGCCAAGTTCGTGAGCACTGGTTCTTACCTTTTCAGGAGAACCTGCCATTCTGTTATCCGGCTGCCGTAACCCAAGTCTGGTGATAAGGGCGGAGAACTTTCCCCGGTCCTCGGCTTCGTGAATACTTTCAACTTGCGTACCGATTATTTCTGCACCCGCTTCTTTAAGTGCCTCTGACATATTCAGCGGAGTCTGTCCTCCCAGCTGGATTACGACCTTATAAACCTGCTCTTTTTCCATAATCGAAATTACATGCTCCGGAGTCAGTGGTTCCAGGTAGAGTCTGTCAGATATATTAAAATCGGTTGATACGGTTTCCGGATTGGAATTAATTAAAATTGTCTTGTTTCCCAGACTACGATAGGCAAGAGATGCCATCGTACAGCAGGTATCAAACTCAAGGCCTTGGCCGATTCTGTTCGGACCGCTGGCCAGGATAATAATTCCATCTTTACCAAGACTTCCTCCTTCATCAATCTCACCATAGGTGGAGTAGAAGTAGGGAGTACGGGCTTCGAACTCTCCGGCACAAGTATCAACAAAGTGGTAACAGGGTTTGATGTCGAATGTTTTCCGCTTATTTTCAACAGTTTTCTCTTCTGATCCGGATAAAGAGGCAATTCTTTTATCAGAAAGCCCGGCTTTTTTTGCTTTCAACAACAGGGGTTTGTCAATAATTGGAGATGATTCAAGTTCCCGTTCCAGCAGCGCCTGTCTGCTCATTTGATAAAGAAACCATCTGTCAAAGCCTGTTTTTTCAGAAAGTAACTGGATATCAATATCCGGGTCTTTCTTTATCATGGTATAAATGGCAAAAATTCTTAAAGGATGGGCAGAGTTGAGAATTTTTTCTACTACATCATCCGGATAGTTTGCCAGCTCTTCGAGTCCTTCAAAGGATCGCTCTATAGCACGTATAGCTTTGTTTAGAGCCTCGATTGCTGTCCTCCCAATTGCCAGGGATTCACCAACGCTTTTCATCTGTGTACCCAGGGCCGAATAGCTCATGGGGAATTTTTCCAGCTCAAATCTGGGAACTTTAACAGCGCAATAGTCGAGCGCCGGTTCAAAACAGGAGACTGTCTGCCCGGTGATTTCATTCAGTACTTCATCGAGAGTATATCCTACCGCCAGTTTTGCGGAACATCGGGCTATAGGGAATCCGGTAGCTTTGCTGGCGAGAGCTGATGATCTGGAGACTCTCGGATTCATCTCAATAATCACCATTCTGTCTGAATTCGGTTTCATGGCAAATTGTACATTGCTCCCGCCGCAATCAACCCCGACTGCACGGAGGATATCGATAGCGGCAGTTCTCATGTGCTGATATTCACGATCAGAGAGCGTCTGGATAGGTGCAATGGTAATACTGTCACCGGTATGAACACCCATAGGATCAATATTTTCAATGGAGCAGACGATTATGGCATTATCATGTTTATCCCGCATGACTTCTAGTTCAAACTCTTTCCAGCCGATCAGGGACTCCTCTACCAGGGCTTCGCCGACCGGACTTTCGTTAAGTGCTTTCTCGATCAGAGGTATAAACTCTTCCTCTTCGTAAGCAATACTGCCTCCCATCCCGCCAAGGGTATAGCTGGGTCTGATTATAACAGGAAGCCCAATAGAATTTTTAAATGCAGCTGCATCTTCAATATTTTTTGTAAGAATAGATTTGGGAGATTCGAGACCAAGACTGGCGACAACTTCCTTGAATTTTCCGCGGTCTTCAGCTAATTCAATTGATTCTATCCCCGCACCAATTACTTCAACACCATATTTTTCCAATATTCCCAATTGGTAGAGTTCCCGGGTTAGATTCAGTCCTGTTTGCCCGCCCATTGTCGTCAGGATTGCATCCGGTTTCTCTTTCTTAATAATTTCTTCGACATACTCGGGCTTAAGCGGCTCCATATATATGGCGTCGGCGGTTCCAGGAGTTGTCATTACTGTTGCGGGGTTTGGGTTGATAAGAATAACCTGGTAACCCTCCTCTTTCAGCGCTTTGACAGCCTGGGTTCCGGAGTAGTCAAATTCGCAAGCCTGACCGATTACGATAGGTCCGCTTCCGATTATGAGTATTTTTTTGATATCTGTTCTGGCAGGCATATCCTCTCCCTGTATAATCGATCTGGAATCGATTTTGAAATTGTTCTGAAATCAGGCAAATTTCACAATTCGAAAAACTTCAATTGTGCAATGGTCATAATTTCTTGTGTGCCCGGGTACAGGAAATATATGAGTCAAATATCCAATTTGCATCCATTGGCCCGGGGGCTGC
This sequence comes from Spirochaetia bacterium, assembly GCA_016784705.1. Taxonomy (GTDB): domain Bacteria; phylum Spirochaetota; class Spirochaetia; order JABMQR01; family JABMQR01; genus JABMQR01. The sequence continues at coordinate 7,792 of JADHUD010000045.1, forward strand.
CTCGGGGTGAAACTGAACAGACATGATTGGTAAGGTTGAATGGGATATTCCTTCAATGGAATTATCATTGGTATTTGTAAACCATATTTTCACATCTTCCGGCAGGGTTTTTGCTTCAACCGCAAACCCGTGGTTCTGAGATGTTACGCATACTTTTCCGGTGAATTCGTCTCGTACAGGATGGTTTCCGCCGTGGTGACCGAACTTCATTTTGTAGGTTTTTGCGCCCAATGCGATACTGATAAGCTGATGACCCAGACAAATTCCGAATACAGGCATTATTTTTAGACAGTCTTGAATTAACCTTATTTGCTTATGCAGAACAGAAGGATCTCCGGGTCCGTTTGAAACAAGCAGAGCATCGGGAGAAATTGACAGGATTTTTTCTACATCTGTATCTGACGGGAGTATAGTAATTCTGATATTTCGTTTGTAAAGTTCTCTCACAATATTGGCTTTTATACCGCAGTCAAGCAGAGCAAAATGAAGATTTTTTTCTACACGAGGGGTTCCCTCTTCAATTTTGAAAGAGGCGGGAATTTCCTGAATTTCTCTGGTTCCAACCTTGCCTACTAAATTTTGACCGGTCATATCCGGCTGCAGTCTGAGCCAGTCTATCACTGTATTCACTTCGGTTTCCGACAGAGATTGAGATTCTGAAGAGGTCTGGATGAGTATCCCGTTACGGCTCCCCTTATCGCGAATGCTCAGAGTAAGTTTCCGCGTATCAATACCTGATATTCCCGGAGTCTCATTTTCCAGCATGAATTGATGAAGACTTGTTCTCCCCGGAGGAACCGGACCGTCATAGTAGTCTCTGACAATAAGACCTTTTACTTTAATATTTTTTCGGGATCCGGGTTCAGGGCCGGACTCATTCCACGATTTGTCTGCTCCGTAGTTCCCGATATGCGGATAGGTCATTAAAACAATTTGTCCTGTGTATGAGGGATCTGTCAGTATCTCATGGTATCCTGTCATGCTGGTATTAAATACCACCTCACCGGCTGTCTGTGTTCCCGAAATCTTTTTAGGAAGTTGTGATATTTTGACTGCCGGACTGCCGAATGATATTCCAGGATAGATCGAGCCGTCAGAAAGTATAAGGAAGGTGTTGTTCATACAAATTTCCCGTTGTGTTTTGGTATATATATGCAACAAAAAAAGAATAATAATGTATAAAATTGCATAAATTAGCTGGATAATACCGTAATATTAATATTTATGCAACAGTAGTGTTGCATTAATGATAGGTTTTGCGACAACTTTTCATTTGTTCAGAATCAATTTCAAAATAAAATTATTTTGAAATTTCCTCTAACAGTACAGTAAAAAGGATCATTCCAGAGCAAACTTCAAATAAATTCTATTCCTTTCTGCTGCATATCCGATATTGCTGCTTCAATGCTGCCTTCAGGCTGGTTTACTCCCCGAACTCCTTCCTGAAGAACAGAGACAGAAAATCCGAGTTTGACAGCATCAAGAGCGGAATAATATATACAGTAATCAGTTGCTAGACCGCAGAGCACTAATGAAGTAATTTTTTGTTCCTCCAGGTACCCGGCCAGACCGGTTGGAGTTATATGATCATTTTCAAAAAAGGCGGAATATGAATCAATTTCTAAATTGATTCCTTTGCGGATAATGAGGCTGCAAAGATCTGTATTCAGAGCCGGATGAAAAGCTGAACCGGGAGAACCTGCAATACAGTGATCAGGCCAGAGTATCTGTGTATCATTGTTCCATGGAATGGTGTCGTAGACCTGCTTGCCGGGATGAGTAGACGCAAAGGAGATATGTTTTACCGGATGCCAGTCCTGTGCTGCAATAACTAAACGAAACTGGCTGCAGAGAGAGTTGATTGTTGAAATTATTGAATCGCCGTCGGGAACTGCCAAGGCTCCGCCCGGACAGAAATCATTCTGAATATCAATAATAATTAATGCTGAATTTTTGAAGTCAGGTCTTTTCAAAACTTACTCCTTGATTGTGTCGTTTTTTATGTTTCCTATAAGAAACAGCTCAAAAGAGTCATTTCTACATGCTTTCGGTTTAAATGTTTTGACCTTTGCAAACATTTTTTTCATAGCAAAAAGGATTTCCTGCTCACCTCCGCCCTGGAAAATTTTTATCACCAGATTTCCTCCGGTTTTAAGGTGAGTTGGAACAATACTGATTATTGCTTCAGCCAGATTTTGCGAGCGTATACAGTCAACGGTCCGTGCTCCGGTTGTAGAGGGAGCGGCATCACTTATTATTGCATCATATGGGCCAAGGTCTCCCAAATTTTTCAGCATTTCAGAGGTGAATGCATCGCCGGTGAAAACAGTAACATTTTCCGGTATTGGATTTAGAGAGAGGGGTTTAAGATCAACTGAAACGATTCGTCCTTTTCCTTTTAACAGTTTCTGATGGGTAAAGAGCGTCCAGCTTCCAGGCGCTGCTCCAATATCAAGTACTGAATTTCCAGGACGTATAATAGTAAATTTTTGCTGAATCTCCTCCAGTTTGTACACGGAGCGTGCAGGGTAGCCCTCTTTTTTTGCTTTTAGTGAGAAATAATCCGGTTGTGAACGTGAGTTGGGACCTTTTTTCTTTGCCATAAGAGAAGTATAACACAAACTGGAATCTGTTTACATTCAGCTGTATATTTTTCATTCAACGATTTAAAAAAAGCGGCCGGACAGAAAGTAAAGGGGACTTGCTGTCCGGCCATTGGGTTAAAAAGGAGGAATCAAAGGCAATTTATTAAAAACTGCCGTTTTAGCTTTTGATTATGCTGTTTCAAAACTATCGTATATCTGAAATCAAAAACTAAACATAAAGGAGGTATGAAAAATACCCTGACTGCTTTGTATAATATAAAGCAAATACCGTGCCAATTTATTTGAGCCCGATTCGTGGCTCAATGCTTTTTGTATGCATGTTCAATTTTTTCAGCAAGTAGAAACTTGAGCAATAATTTCAATGTTTGTGCTTGGTGAGAAAAATCTGCACACTTAGGTTGCTGTAGGTTGCTGGAAATACTGGGTTTTATATGAACCAACTATATTGACAATCCCGCATCAACTGGTATTCTTTGGTTATGCATAAAAAAACAGATCGAATTGAAAAGCAGCTACGGGCGATACTCCCTGGGATAATTGACGCTGTCTGGGTAAATACAACTGCAGGTGATGAGATCAATAAACCTACTCTGGAATATTATAGAGAGATGTGCAAGCCGGCTTCAGATTTAATCAGACGGGGGGGGAAACGTTGGCGTCCGCTTTTACTGGTTATGATAGCAGAAGCTGTTGGTGGTCCTGATACAGCCGATTTAGCATATTCTCTTGCCCCTGTAGTTGAGTTTCCCCACACAGGAAGTCTTATCATTGATGATATTGAAGATAATTCTGACTGGCGCAGGGGAGGTGCAGCTATACATAAAAAATACGGCACGGATATATCTATTAATGCCGGAAATCTTCTCTATTATTTACCGACAGTCTGTATAGAGACACCGCTGCTTTCTTCAGAGCTGAAATTATCAGTTTACCGTATTTATGCTAAATACTTGAGAAGGGTTCACCTTGGACAGGGACTTGATATTGTTTGGCATAGGAAACCCGATTTATTTCCCTCTGTTCAGGAATATTTACAAATGTGCCGGTTCAAAACGGGATGTCTGGCAGGATTGAGCGCCGAATTAGGTGCAGCCGTTGCAGGAGGCTCTGAAGAGCAGATAATCACCAGTGGTAGAATCGCCGAGAAAATCGGTGTAGGTTTTCAGATTCGGGATGATGTTCAGAATCTCAGTACGGGAAATCCGGGAAAACGAAGAGGGGATGATATTGTTGAAGGTAAAAAAAGCCTGCCGGTTATACTTCATGTGAATATGCAGCCTGAGGATAGTAAACAGATAGCACGGCTCTTTTCTGCTGCCCGGAATGCTGGAGCAGATTCAGCTGATAAAGAAATCAGGGAAGCTATAGAGATGATTACCGATTCTGGAGCGTTGGATAAAGCTGCTGCAATAGGTGAGAATATGCTTAAAGAGGCAATGGCTGAAGTTTTAGAAATTTACCCTGCCTGTTCAGCAAGAGACGAAATTATTCAATTGATTCAAAGTTTTTTCTAAAATATTGACGACATTAATAAAATTACGTATGTTTAATTTCATGAATACCAGTATTTTACGCAAGAAGTTTCCTTATACTTTTAATAACATGACTCTGATTCTTATCGGTATCAATGTAGTCTTGTTTTTTCTCAGCTCAACCAACCAGAAAGTTATCTATTACGGGTCGATGATTCCAGTGTTTATTTTACGTGATCACTTTTACTGGCAATTTGTAACCTATATGTTTTTTCATGCAAATATTACTCACCTGCTTTTTAATATGCTGGGACTCTTTTTCTTTGGTTCGCAAGTTGAGAAAAGGATAGGAAGCTGGGAATTTCTTCTTTTTTATCTTTTAACAGGAATACTTGCAGGAATCTTTTCTTATGCAGTATATATTTGGACAGGAAACTATGTTGTAATACTTATGGGTGCCTCCGGTGCAGTGTATGCCGTTCTTCTTGCTTTTGCGGTATTTTTTCCCTTTGCCAGGATTTTTATATTTGGTATTATTCCGGTACAGGCGCCGGTTCTGGTTGTAATCTATACCATAATAGAGGTGTTCAGCCAGGTTAGCGGACGAAACTCAAACATTGCACATCTTACTCATCTTGCAGGTTTTGGATTTGCCTACCTCTATATCTTAATACGTATGGGTGTTAATCCCATTGAAGTATGGAAAAGAACGAGACATTGATGTTTCCGGAGTGGTATTACATTATCCCGATTTCTCTGCGTATTTCAGCAAATTTCACCTTTATGACATCATAAATTATGCGAATTTTTTCATC
>JADHUD010000046.1 GCA_016784705.1 Spirochaetia bacterium
CATCAATTAAACCCTTCTCCCGTAGAAAAGCCAAGGCCGGAGATGGTAAAAGGGTCGTCTCCTCCGGGGTATAGGGATAACCTAAATAGAGTGCAACAAACCATCTCAGGCTATCAGTTCCAACTTCTCCATCGCCGTCAAGAAGTTCTCCATAGATTCCTTCAAGATCTTTGGCCAGGTACTCGCCTGCATTTTTCACGGAAGTGTCCAGTGCAAATGCTTGAGCCAAATCCTCGGCAGATAGTGAAAAATTATCGCTGATATCCTGAAAACTATATGAACCGCGGATGTCAGCAGGATCAGAAAAGCCGGCAAACTCTCCGGCAGTTATTAAGCGGGGAACTTTGGTACTCTCAGTTATCCAGTTTCCGGTAAGTTTTGTTATAAAAACCCCGCCGAGAATAAGTACGATGGTAATAATTGCTGCTGCAGTACTTTTAATTTTCATTTCCCGCCTCCTTGACAGCTTTTGTTTTTCCCTGTAACCGGGTTGTGGAAATAAGAACAGTTTCCGGTATCGGGCAGGAATCATCAGAAGTGCAGGCATAACAGGCAATACATTGATGATCCATAACATTTTTAGTTTTGGAAACTTTAATATTCATAGAACATTCTTTATCACAGGCTGAGCAGGAGATGCAGGTTGATTCATTTCTTCGGATTTTAAAAACTCTGAAAAAGTTGGTGATACCTAACACCGCGCCATAGGGACATGCATATTTACAAAAGGGTCTCTCAACAAATAAAGAAAGAACTATTACAGCACCTAAAGCAGCAAACCCGGTTATCGCAACTTCTCCGGTCCAGAAATTAAACAGGGCATAGTAGGGATCGTAATCGGAAAAGATAAGTTTAGTCGAAACTGCAGTCATGATTATAACCCACGCCAGCACTGCATAACGAAGATATCTTAGTATACGATCAATTTTTCCGGGAACGAAGTTATTATACTTTCTTTTAAATATTTTGCGTCCTATTTTCCCAATCCACTCCTGGATTGATCCAAAGGGACAAATCCACCCGCAAAATACCGGTCCAAAAAGGATCGCCGTGAGAAAGACCAGAATCATGAGAATAAATGAAGAGTCATGGATTTTCTGGGTAAACGTTCCGGCTGTAAGATATTGGTATATCGATACAACTCCTCCGAACGGGCAAACTGCATGAAGTGATGCCCCCTCGATTAAGGGGAGAGAAATTCCCGATTCACTCAAGGAATGCCCAACACTTATAAATAGAATCAGGATAAAGAAAAAAATCTGAATAGATCTTCGCACAGATGTAAGCCGTATTCTCTTTTTCAAGATATACCTCCTTTAATTGCAGGCGCCGAGAAAATATTGCGCACCTTTTTATAACGCCCAGTATACATAGAGCCCCATTAAAAAATGGGGCTCTATAGATTAAGGTTTCTTAATGTTTTAAAAAATTTTAGAGAGAATCAAGAGCTTCTAGAACTTTCGCTTCAGTAAAGCCGTACAGCTTGAAAAGCTCAGCAGCAGGAGCCGATTCCCCAAAAGTTGTCATGCCGATAATATTTCCATTTAGCCCGGTATATTTATACCAGAAATCTTTATGTGCAGCCTCGACCGCAAGGCGTTTAGTAACTGCAGTAGGCAGGACTAACTCTTTATAAGTACTTGTCTGTTTCTCAAACTGTTCCGGAGAAGGCATAGATACCACCCGTACCTTTTTACCGGTATCTCCATATTTCTTGGCAGCACCTAGAGCAAGTTCAACCTCGGACCCTGTAGCAATAATCAGATATTCAGGTGAATTTGAATTTTCCCAGAGTATGTAGGCGCCTTTTTCAATATGAGATATCTGTTCAGCATCTCTCGGCAGGACAGGTAAATTCTGTCTGCTGAGTATCAGGCTGGTTGGTCCGTCTTTTTTCATAATTGCAGATTTCCATGCAGCAGCGGTTTCAACGGTATCAGCCGGTCTCCAGGTAGTCATTCCGGGAGTACCGCGTAAAGAGGAGATCTGTTCAACAGGTTGATGTGTTGGTCCATCCTCTCCAAGACCGATAGAATCATGGGTAAAAACATATATAACCTGGATTCCCATAAGGGACGCCATACGGATTGCATTCCGTGCATACTCCATGAAAATTAAAAATGTTCCGCCATAAGGAACAAATCCCCCGTGAAGGGTAAGGCCGTTCATAATTGCCGCCATTCCAAACTCTCTGACCCCATAATGTATGTAGTTTCCATCAGCATCACTGGAGGTAACAGCTTTTGATCCTTTCCACATAGTCAGGTTTGAGGGAGCCAGATCCGCGGATCCGCCCAATAGTGAAGGCAGCATTGGCCCGAGTTCCTGGAGTACGTTTTGGGAAGCCTTCCTGGTCGCGATTGTTTCACCCTTTCCCTGAAGACTGGTAATATAAGCAGATATTTTCTCATCCCAGTCTGTTGGCAGATCACTGTTCATCCTTGAGGTAAACTCAGCTGCCAGTTCAGGATACGCTGCTGAATACTCTGTAAACAGTGTGTTCCAAAGATTTTCCTGCCGACTTCCTGCTGCTTTACCATCCCATGCATTATATATCTCTTCAGGAATGAAAAAAGGTTCATCATATTTCCAACCAAGTGCTTTACGGGTAAGGATTATCTCCTCTGCACCGAGAGGTGCCCCATGACAGGATTCACTGCCCTCTTTATTTGGTGATCCAAAACCTATTTTAGTGCTGCAGCTTATAAAAGCAGGTTTTCCGGATTCACTTTTTGCTTCATTCAGCGCTTTCTGTATTGCTTCAGCATTGTGGCCGTCTTCTACAGAGATGACCTGCCAACCATATGCTCTGAATCGTGCTTCTGTATCATCAGTGAACCAGCCTTTTACCTCTCCATCTATTGAAATTCCATTGTTATCATAAAAAACTATCAGCTTGCCCAGACCGAGTGTGCCGGCAAGTGAGCAGGCTTCATGGGAAATACCCTCCATGAGACAGCCGTCTCCGGTGAAAGCATATGAATAATGATCTACAATGGGAAATCCTTCTCTATTAAAATGTGCTGCAAGGATTTTTTCCGCCAGAGCCATTCCGACCGCGTTCGCAATTCCCTGACCCAGCGGACCGGTTGTGGTTTCAATACCGGGTGTAACCTTATATTCAGGATGTCCAGCTGTTTTTGAGTTCAGCTGCCGAAATTTTTTTAACTCACTTACAGGCAAATCATACCCGGTTAAGTGCAGTAATGAGTAAAGGAGCATCGATGCATGACCATTTGAAAGTACGAATCGATCTCTGTCTACCCACTTCGGATTGCCGGGATTGTGTTTCAAGTTTTTACGCCAGAGAACTTCAGCGATATCAGCCATACCCATTGGTGCTCCGGGATGTCCTGAATTTGCTTTCTGTACGCCATCCATACTCAGAATCCGTACTGCATTAGCTAATTGTTTTGTATCCATGTTCTAGACCTCTTATAATTGAGGCAATTTCATAAATCCAAGAATAAAACTTTGTTTTATTCCGATTTAATAGAAATTAGCCTGATCCACGAAGTGTGGATTTGAAGTTTTTGATTATAAATTTGTAATATAACATAAGTAATTACAACCAATCAAAAACTTCTGACTATAGGTTGTTCTTTCAAAATGAATAATTTTGAAAGAACATCAATTGTATATAGCCGTTATTGTCTACAACTATAAACAATTTCTCTATCCTTTGCAAAGCCGGGGACAGGATATTCATGATTATTTTAAATGGTGTTTACCCTGGTGAAAATAATTTTATTAAACAGAGAATAACAGCTTAATTGAAAAAAGATGTACAAATCAGCATGGGAATTCTTCATTTATTTTCATTAGTGGAGTAAAATAATGAAACCTTCGAGTCATTTCTTTGATTAATAACAAATGTCACTAGTATTTTTTGGATTTTTAAAAATTTGCACATCGTTTTGTATACCCGCATAATTAATTTGAAAACCTTAGAGGAAATTTCTAAATGATTTTATTTTGAAATTTCGACAATTTATCGAAAATATATATGGAGAGAGAAGCATGAAAAAATTTGGGTTGGTATTGATTATACTGTTAATAATCGGCAGTTTTGTCTCTGCAATAGATGTTCCTGTGGGTTTACCGGCACTTCAGGCGACTAATGCACGTATTATGGCTATGGGTGGGGCATTTACAGCCGTAGCGGATACTGCTGATGCGCTTTTTTATAACCCGGCAGGTTTAGCATATCTTCCAAATACTGATATACATGTAGGTTTTTCTCTATTGGCGGATTTGAATTCAAATATTGTGGGAATGGATGTGTTTGATTTCAAAGATACATATACGTATGAAGTCTGGGATCTGCGCTATGATCCAGATGCGGATGTTGTCTATGTTGATAGTAACTCCGGTTATGGCGGTACATATGATGAAGGTGAGCAGGTGGTAGATCTTGAGAATTTCGGTTTTGATAACAGCTGGGACGGCGTTGAAGAGATGAGAGGCTGGTATGGTGATTTTATTCAGATGGTAGATGGTATATCACAAGGATTTGATCACATATCAGTACTGCCGAATATATCATTTGCATCAAGAAATTTTGGTGTAGGTTTTCTCGGCGGGGTAACGGTCTCTCCTGTCCATACTATTCCCTACTTGCCGTTGACCAAGGATGCTTCTTATCTGGAATATGGGTTTGAAATCTCTAAAAAGAGCGGAATTATTGCCGGTATGGGTTTTGGATTAGGCCCTTTATCTCTTGGAGCAAACCTTAAATTATACAAGGAAGTGAGAACACTTTTCGGCTTGCCTTCAGACAAGTATTCAGATTTTGAAAATTATGTTTCCTCTCTTATACCTGACACACCACTGCAGGAAGCGTTGATAAATATTCTCATAGACGATGCAATAGCAGTAAGTCTGGATACCGAGAATCATATTGAGATGGGGTTTGGTGCAATGTATACTTTGGGTCGATTGACTGTGGGAGCTTATGTTGACAGTATTCTTGGTATGATTCTTGATGATGCCGGTGAGTTAAAGGATTTTGACTTTGAATCAATAATTGGCCAGGCAGCAAAAACGGCAAACATCGGGGTGTCCTTTGACCCAAGCATGCGTAAGATGTATGGAAGAGAGCCATTTCTTAATTTGCTGGTAAGTGCCGATCTGAAAAATATTGGCGATGATGAAAAAAGATTTATGAATATTGGTGCTGAAGCAGGCCTGCACATAGGTGAACTTGCTCAGGTAGATTTCCGGGCAGGATATAAACAATATCTGACCGGGCCGCTGGAAGACATTTTTTCATCTGATATTATTGCACTTGAGCAGGGAGAGCTGTCAGCAGGTGTTGGTGTTAAAGCACTTTTTGTTAATGTTGCTGTTGCAGCAGCAGTTCCTGCAATACTGGTTCGTGATGTAATGCTTTTTGCTGCAGCAGATAATTTTCCGGATCCGGAGACCTACTTCACTGAATATGGACACAATTTTCCCCGGATTATGGTATCAGTTGGTTTGAATTTGTAAAATAATATATAGAGGAAATTTCAAAATGATTTTTTTTGAAATTTCGACGATTTGGTCAGAAGTTTGTATTTCAAATAAATAATTATATAATAATTATTTATTTGAATATATATGACAAACTTCAAAAGCCAATTTCCAAATATGCGAAGCATTTTGAAATTGGCTCTATATACCTACTGTTTTCAAAATGAGAATATAGAGTATCGTATAGCTGTTTCAGGGCTATCTTAACCGGATAGCCCTGTTTCTATGTCTGAATCAATTCAGATGATCGGGCTTTTAGTACCTGTACAAATTCTTCTATATGAGAAACAGGATTTTCAAGTACCATTCCCCCTCTGGCACAGTCTTCAGGTCTATGAAAATCAGATCCGCTTGTTGGAATTAAGTTGTGTTTTTCAGCATACTTGAAGGCTTTGCTGTTTTCAGAATTATGGCGCTGGTTACCGTTATACACCTCTATTCCCTGAATTAGTGATGGATTCTGCGGACGCATTCCTATTCTGAAAGGATGGGCCTGGACAATTATCGCATCTATACTGCTTATAAGATCTGAAAAGTTTTCAATATTCGTGGTGTGTATATCTTTATGCTCATAGAGCCACAGTTTTGATATGCCATACACCAGATAATCATTCGGATCGTTATCAAAAGAGAGTTCAAATGCCGGTAATACCGTTAATCCAGCTCTGGTGCCGCAAGCTTTAGCTGAGTCATATCCCGTAAAAAAGGAGTCAATTTTTTGTCTCCAGGGGAGCGGTCTGCGCATTATCGGATAATATGATGATAAATGATCGGTAATAATGAGGCAGTCATAACGGGCTTTCCGATAAAGGGAAATAAGTGTGGTTGTATCAACTTGTCCGCAGGGACTGACTTCTTTGGTATGAACATGAGTATCAAGTAAAAACATCTCTCTATTCTAAGGATGCCCCCAATTTTTTCAACCGGGGAGTCTGGGTATTGCCGTTATTTGAGCTATTTTCTTAAATCCAAACTTCTGACCAAATTGTCGAAATTTCAAAATAAAATCATTTTGAAATTTCCTCTAAACTTTGTTTTATTCCGATGCTATGTGTTCAATTAATGTGAAGAGTAGTGCTGTTCTTTCCAGCAAACTGGTAAAAGTTATCGTTTCTCTTCCTAAAGAATGAGCCCCGCTTCCCTTCGGACCAAGACCATCTAATGTAGGAATTCCCAAAGCAGCTGTAAAATTTCCATCACCGCTGCCGCCGGCATGCACTGAAGTCAAAGTGAGGCCGATTGTTTTTCCCATTTTCTTTGCCAATGTAAAAAGGGCGTTTCCTTCAGGCTCTTCTTCCCAGGGCGGCCGCTCAATTCCTCCCTCGACAGACATGGTTATTAGCTGGTTTTCCGGTTTTAAGGCTGAAAATGATTTTTCTATAAATTCCATCTGACTTTGATGAAGGAATCTGACATCAACTACAGCTTCAGCATAATCCGGAATAACATTAACGGCTGTACCTCCACGAACTAAACCAACATTTATATGAAGACCTTCATCTGCTTTTGCAAGTTTATATATTTGTACTATTTGAGATGCTAACTCCTTTACGGCACTTACACCAAGCTGAGGCTCCAAACCGGCATGAGATGATAAACCCTTAATGCGTAAATGATATTGAGCCCGCCCGCTTCTGGATGTTTTTAGTGCACCCTCCTCTCCTGACGAAGGCTCTGTGATAAATACATAAGAACTTGATGCCGCTTCCTGTTCAATAATCTGTTTAGATCCGATGCTTCCAATCTCTTCATCTGGAGTGCAGAGTAGAGTTATTGATGATACTAAGTTTTGTCTGCACCTGGACAGGTACCGCAAAGTAAAAACAGCCTGGACTAAACCAGCTTTCATATCAAAAATACCGGGTCCCCACAGCGTATTACCATCACTTCTGAAGGGAAACACCTTGGTTGTTCCTTTTGGATATACTGTATCCATATGGGCGAGTATCAGTAAATTTTTTTCAGGTACGATCGTAAGGGGCGTTAGCTGTATTTTGATTATTGGTCCTGAAGCAGTTTCGATAGTGGCTATTGATGCATCAATGTCTGCAAATGCATCTGTAATTACTTTTGCGCATCGGGAAAGACCATCAATATCACCCGAAGGTGACTCTATTTCTACTAAAGTTTTCAATAGATTAAATATGCTGTCTTTATCTCTATTAATATCAATCATTAGTTCGTTAAGAGAGTTTTTACCTGACATATGAAACAGCTCCTATTATAGCAGTAAACTGACGGTTTAAGTCTGGTGTTTTTTTTAACAAAAATTTTATCGTATAATTTTGAATGAACCGCAGCTTCATGAATGTAGTATATAGGTAATCGGAAATATGTAAAGCTTTATCCGGCTTAATCCAGGAGTCTGTCAGACTTAACAGGAATGAGAGTAAACCCTGAGTTTTTCAGATTAAAATCTGATAATCCATACGTTTCGTTAGGGGTAAATCACGTAAAAACACAATTCAACAAGCATATAAAAATAGAATAAAAAGAGCCAATTTTGGGAAATTGGCTCTTGAAGTTTGTCTATATATTCAAATGCATAATATCGTCGAAATTTCCTCTAAAATTTAACAATTTATCTTGACAAATCTAACATTAACAATTTAATATGTATTAAATTGTCGAATGATTAAACTTTTATCTATAGGATTATATCTATAGCGAGGCAATTTCAAAAATCGAAGATTTTTAGGAAATTGCCTTTTGAAGTTTTCTGTAAAATGTTATAACTTGTTATATAAAAAGTAATTACATGACTACAGAAAACTTCACTATTAGGTAGCTCTTTCAAAAATAGGTATTTTTGAAAGAGCCTATAGCAAGGTATCTATTCAAAAGGAGATACAAATGGAAGCTTTTGCTTATCGCCTGAAAGCGTTTCTTGTGCTTGCAGGGGTATGGTTGATTCTCATTTACCCTTTTTCCTTACAGGAACTCTATACAGGAATAGCAATCTCATTGCTTTTAGTTATACTGCCCCTTCCTGGAAACCGGGTGTTTGCGGAAATCGGGCTGGCACCCAAAAGAGTGTTCTTTGCTGTTGTGTATGTTTTAGTTCTGATAATTGAGATATTCAGGGCGAATATTGATGTGGCTCTTAGAGTGGTAAAACCCGTGCTTCCCATTAAACCGGGAATTGTAAAGGTACAAACCCGGCTTAAAACAAAGTTGGGGCGACTGGCACTGGCAAATTCAATTACTCTTACTCCCGGTACTATCACCGTGGAAATTAAAGGTGATGAATTGTACATCCATTGGATTTATATTGATGCAGAAGACGCTGATACCGCAACGCAGAAAATAGTATCCCAGTTTGAGAAATACCTGGAGGTGATCTTTGGCTGATATAATTTTTAACATAGCAGCTGTAATTGCACTTGCAGCCTTTGTAATAACTTTTTATAGAATCATTGTCGGTCCGGAACTCGGGGACAGAGTTGTTGCTCTTGACGCAATGACCATTATGGCTCTTTCCGGGATAACATTTCTGGCTCATTTGCTGGGACGGATAATTTACCTGGATGTAGCCCTGGTTTATGGCCTAATCAGTTTTCTTGGTGTTATTGCGGTGGCCAGATATATGGAAAGGGGGTTGTAGTATGGAAATTCTTGCAATCATCGGAGCATTTGTATCCCTTGCCGGATCTTTATTTCTTCTTCTCGCGGCAATAGGAATTTTCCGAATGCCGGATACGTATAACCGAATGCAGACAGGGACAAAGGCTACCACACTGGGAAGCTTGCTGTTTTTTGTCGGAATTGGTATGGCGAACCCGTCATGGTGGGGGAAGCTGCTGGCTTTAACCATTTTTATCTTTATCACAAACCCTCTCTCCTCACACGTGCTTGCCAGAGCTTTGCATTTTATTGGAAAAAGCCCACTGCTCAAAGGGAGTAAAGACCCGGACGTAAGAGATGATCTTGAGGCAGTTGAGTCTTTAGAGACTAAAGAAGGAGACCTCGTATGAGTATGACCATTCTTATAGTTATGGGTGTTCTTATGCTTAGCGGCGGTATTGCTGCACTGTATATAAAAGACACCGTCTCTGCGATTGTGGCAGCAGGAGTTGTATCACTACTGGCCAGTGTGATCTTTCTTATTGTGGGTGCTCCGGATGTGGCAATGACTGAAGCGGCAATTGGGTCAGCTTTGACAACGGTAGTTTTTCTGTTTGCCTGGTCCAGAATTAAAGAAGCGGAAAAAGAGAAAGATACCTTAGAATCAGATTCTGCAGAGGAGGGGGGAGAATGATAAAGAGATTTATTATAGTACTTGCTCTTGCAGCAATAGCGGTAGGTCTATACCCGCTTGCCTGGGGGATTCAGGATGCTGAGATCTTAACAGAGGTAGCTAATGAATATGTTGAAAATGGGGCTGACGACCTTGGAGCAGCTAACCTTGTCACATCAGTTGTAGTAAGTTACCGGGGACTTGATACCCTGGGGGAGATAACCGTTCTTTTTGCAGCAACTGCTGGAGTAACGATGCTTTTTGCGGCCAGAAAGCCGAAAAAAAGCGGACAGAAAGGATCACTTGCTGATGATTCAAGAAGAACCGGCTCGGAACTTCTTCAAACTGGGGCTGATTTTCTTTTCCCTATTCTCTGGATGTTTGGCATGTATATTTTTGTACATGGGCATTTAACCCCCGGAGGCGGTTTTCAGGGAGGCGTTGTGCTGGCATCAGCCGTGCTTCTGCTTCTTTTTGCTGATAGCGACAGAAAAATGGGGCATACACTTCTCCAGATTGCTGAAGCACTCTCCGGAGCGGCGTATGTTGCAGTCGGACTCCTTGGTCTCTGGTTTGCAGCTGGATTTCTTGACCCGAGATTTTTAGCGGCTGGTGAATTCGGTCAACTGTTCAGTGCTGGCGCAATACCGGTAATATATGCTCTCATAGGAATTAAAGTCGGAGCAGAACTCACCGGGATAGTTGATACCATGAGGAGATCCGCATTATGAATATAACACAAATTGTACTGATTTTGGGATTTCTTCTCTCTCTTATCGGTTTCTGGGGACTTTTAACCAGAAGAGATCTGTTTAGAATGATAATCAGTTTTTCACTGCTGGATACTGGCGTTCATATGATTATGATCGGTATTGGCTATATCAAGGGGGGGACAGCTCCAATCTTTGATGAAGCATTGGCTGTTGGAGAGGCCGTTGGTAAAGTGGTTGATCCGGTACCATCGGCTCTGGTTCTGACTGCGATTGTTATTGGATTGGCGGTAACTGCTCTTATGCTGAGTTACGCTGTCCGTGTATACACATCCAGAAAAAGTCTGTCAATTGATGCAGTTAAGGAGTTGAAATGGTAAGCCCAATATATTTGATAGCAGTCATACTGGGGGCTGCATTTTTGCACCCTCTCTTTGAGAAGGCTGGAAAAACGGTATCTAATGTGCTGGTTTCAGCTGTTCTGCTGTTTGCCGCTGCACTGCCGGTTTCATGGTTTTTCTACCTTACCGGTTCAGGGATACAGGAAGTTATTGTTCAGACAGCCGGTTTTACCGCACCGCTCTCTATCAACCTCCGGGTAGGTATGGAAGAGGCTCTTTTTCTTATAATGGTTAATATTGCGGCTCTTCTCGGCGGTATCTTTTTCATGCTGAGAAGCAGCCCTGAATGGAAAGGAAAGGCTCAAGTGCTTTTTCTTACTATGATCCTGGGTATTAATGGACTGATACTGACCCGTGATCTGTTCAATGTATTTGTATTTCTTGAAATTTCATCCATATCACTCTATGCACTTATTGCATTTGCTAAAAAGGGTGATGCCTATGAAGCTGGTTTCAAATATATGGTTGCAGGCGGAATTGCTTCAGCACTTTTCCTGATTGGCGTTATTTACCTCTACAGGTTAACCGGAACATTGAATCTGGATGGAATTATTGCACAAAGTGCTTCCGGAAGCCTTGGCGGGAAAGCCGGAATTACTGCAGTATTTCTTGTTGCGGGAGCCCTGCTGGTTGAGTTGAAACCTTTTCCGGCAAATGGGTGGGGCGTTGATGCCTATGAAGCATCAGATCCCGGTATTTCTGCCATGGCCAGTGCGGTAAGTGCTACAGGTGTATTTTTTGTATTGTATAAATTAATTCCGATGTTCAGTCCGGAATTACTGAAGCTTATAACGGTAAGCGGCGGGATGACATTTTTCTTTTCACAGCTGCTGTCTATGAAACAGGATAAAGTCAGGAGAATGCTTGGATATTCATCTATCGGACAACTGGGGCTTCTGATTCTTGTAGCCGGGTTGAGTACCTCGCTCAACAGCTCAGAAATACTCACAGGATTTCAGATCCCCGGCATACCGGTTTCCGGCGGAGTTTTCCTGCTCCTTCTCCTCTTTGCTGGAAATCACCTGCTGAGTAAGGCCGGATTGTTCTGGCTCAGCGGAATTATGCATGCAGAGTCCGTAAAAGAGTCAGCAGCTGGCGGTTCTTTACGGAAAAAACCTTTTACAGCGGCAATTTTCGGACTACTTACAGCGGCTCTTGCTGGATTTCCCCCGTTTCCTTCTTTCTGGGCAAAATGGGTATTGGTTATGGCTCTTGCTGCGACAGGAAATTATTTTCTTACTGCAGTAATCCTTCTCGGATCACTTATTGAGGCGTGGTACCTGTTCCGCTGGTTCCTGAATTATATGAAGGCAGAAAAAGATGCCGGAGACATCCATGATGAAATTATACCGGACGATTTCCCGGTTGAAGAACCTGAAGTTACAGGTGTAAAAAGCGGCAACGGCACACCGGTTTTTTCCAGTATACGTTCAATAGCTGCTCCTTCTTTAAGTGCACTGCTTTTATTGGCTGCAGGAATCCTGCCGGGGCTGTCACTTTTATCAATACATGGTCCAGTAGGAATTGATGAATCACTACTGTTTTTCCCCCTGGCGGTCTTAGGCCTCTTTACGGTACTTGACTTGTTCAGGATACCAATGAAGCTGCAAGTTTTTGCCGGAATTGCCATAACCGCTCTATTCGGAGCATTGATAATTCCTGATCTTGAAGGGATCAGGCTGATATTCAGTATCATCTTCATTGCAGGATCGGCAATTCAGATGTTTCCGCTTGCAAACC
>JADHUD010000047.1 GCA_016784705.1 Spirochaetia bacterium
GGCACTTTGCCAACCAGTTTTTTCACTTTTGCAGCTTCACTTGAGAAGGCTACATCAAGAGCCATGGGTCCTTCGATTACCGCATCTCCATAAAGCTGTGTAGTCTCATGAATCCTCACCAGGTTATCAGCATCGACCGTTGAAATTATTTTAGGGTTTACCGTCTCTACTGGACAGATGCAGGCTACAGAGGGGCGGCTGATTCCAAGAGCACGAGACACCTGTAAAGCATTATAGAGAATTCTCTTTTTCTTTTCTAAATCCTGTCTGATATTAATAGCTGCATCACTTAACACAAAGGGTTTTTTATAACCTGGTATTTTGAAAAGAGCCGTATGGCTTATCAGATTGCCTTTCGGGACTAATCCTTTTGTTTTATTAAGAAATGCGCTGGTAAAAACTGAGGTGTGAACACTTCCTTTCATAAGAACTTGTGCTGCTCCGTCTGAAGCGGAGGAGACCGCCCTGTCTGCTGCCTCTTTTTGATTCTTGCAGTGTATTATTTCAAAATCGTGTATATCAATTCCGCCCGAATGAGCAATTGTCCTTATTTTCTCTGCATCTCCAAAAAGTAAAAAATCTGCAATGCCGGCGTCGTAGGCCTGCCTGATACTTTTCAGTGTTGCCAGATGGTCTGCTGAAGCTACTGCTACCAAAACTTTCTTATTTTGCTCCGGTTTGTAGCCTGATTCCGGGAACAGGCTTTGAATCACGTTTGTGTACTCACTTTTTACTGTATCAATCATGGTTATCCCGATACTCCTTAACTTTTCTCTTGTTGTTTATGGCTGCAAGTGCATTTTCTGCCAAGGCATACATTTCACGTTCTCCAGGAATTTCAATAATGGGAGCTATAAAAGAGATCCGTTCTTTCAGCAGTTCCATAGTTGTTTCTGATTGAGCAATACCACCTGTCAATACAACTGCATCCACTTTCCCGTTGAATACTGTTGCCAGAGCTCCTACTTCCTTGGCTGTCTGGTACACCATTGCTTTGTGGTATAAATCCGCTTCGGCATCACCACCAGCTGCTCTTTTTACAATTTCTCTCACATCATGCGTACCGCAATAGGCATACAGCCCGCCTTTTCCGCAAATACGTTTGTGTATCTCTTCCGGCTTAAAGGTTCCGGATAGAGCTAACGTTACAAGATCTGATGCGGGCAATCCTCCTGAACGCTCCGGAGAAAAGGGGCCGTCACCATTAAGTGCATTATTAACATCAATTACCCGCCCATTCAGATGGGCTCCCACTGAAATTCCGCCGCCCAAATGCACAACTATTAAACTTAATTTCTCATACGGTATTCCCAGTTGTGCAGCAGCAGCCTCAGCAGCACTTTTTTGATTCAGTGCATGAAAAATGCTCCGGCGTTTTATTTCAGGAATTCCTGAAACCCGCGCTATATCACTTAATTCATCGACCACTACCGGATTTGCTATAAACGCGGGAGATCCAACCTGTTCACTTATCCGACAGATCAGCAGAGCTCCCAGATTGCTTGCATGCTCACCATACTCTGCTCCCCGCAAAATTCTTATCATATCCGGTGTTACCAGATATATTCCGCCGGTAACGGGCTTTATCATTCCCCCACGTGCGATAAACACGTCAATTTCCAGGATATCAATCTCATTCTCTTCCAGAAACTTTTTAACAAATGTGTACCTAAATGCTTCCTGGTCAATAACATATTGAAATACTGAGAGATCCTGTGAAGAGTGGTAATAGGTAACTTTAATTTTCTCCTCAAGGTTGTGAAAAAGGGAGATTTTTGTAGATGTTGATCCCGGGTTTATAACCAGAATTTTTTTTACCATTATCACCGCCTTTCATTGTCAGTTTTTAAAATTGTCAGCATACACTCATCTGTCAGACTTATAACTGAGAAATTGTCTCATAATACTCCAGGGCTTTATCTACAATCCTCAGATTTGCAGCCACAAACTCTTTTCTGTTCACGCTTACAGGAATAATTTTCTTCAATGTTTCAATCGGCATAACCCGTTTATACCGAAGGTAGACCGTAAGCAGAATAACATTTGCCGCAGCAACGAGGTCCTCTCCTGCTGCAATATCTGTAGCCGGAATATAGAGCACTGCAACATCATCCCGAAATACTTTTCGTGTAATAATTGATGAGTTTACTACTATCAGCCCGCCGGGCACTACATCGTTTTCAAAAGCATCCAGCGAAGGACCGTTCATTGCAAGAAGAACATTCGGGTCATCAATTACCGGTGATCCAATTTCATCGTTGGAAAGAATAACACTGGCATATGCCTTTCCTCCACGCATTTCCGGTCCGTAGGAGGGAAGCCATGAAGCATGTATACCTTCAGCAATACCGCATTTAGCCAGCAAAGTCCCGCAGGAAAGAACTCCCTGGCCGCCGAATCCTGCTATTTTAACCAGCTGGTCCTCTTCAAGCTGCAGGATTTCTATATTCGGGATGGGAGAATCTCCGTTCAGAAGTGTTATAAGTTCCTTATCATTCATGAATGGAATCTCTTCCGACGCAATTGCCTTGTGTACATCCAATCTGGAATCGATCGGATTACCGGTACTGCCGGCATCTCTGAAGCATGTTACCGGAAAAACTGGTTCCAGCTTATCAGACATCCATTGCCGGGATTCGACTGGGGTCATTTTCCAATTAACCGGACAGGGTGAGAGTATTTCTATGAACGAGAATCCCCTGCCTTCAACCTGATATTTCAGACCTTTCCGAACAGCTTTTCTGGTTTTCAGAACACCCTTTGCTGAAGATAACGTTACTCGTTCTATATACACAGGAGACGATACGGCATTGATAATTTCCGCCATACCGATCGGCAATCCATCTCTTCCGGCATCCCTT
Source organism: Spirochaetia bacterium (assembly GCA_016784705.1). Lineage (GTDB taxonomy): Bacteria > Spirochaetota > Spirochaetia > JABMQR01 > JABMQR01 > JABMQR01. The sequence goes on from JADHUD010000047.1 coordinate 2,862, forward strand.
CCTGTGGGAGTTGTCAGGGTTTTCTGTCCTTGAAGAGTTGTAGGTGCCATCTGCCCGCCTGTCATTCCGTAAATTGCATTGTTGACAAAAAATACCGTTATATTTTCACCGCGATTTGCAGCGTGTATTATTTCCGAAGTTCCTATTCCGGCAAGATCCCCATCTCCTTGATAGGAGATTACGATTGCATCTTTATGCACTCTGCGAACGCCGGTTGCTACTGCCGGAGCCCTGCCATGTGAACACTGAATATTACCGGTATCAAAATAGTAGTATGCAAAAACTGAGCAGCCAACGGGAGAGTGAAAAATTACTCTATCCTTTATACCCAGATCATCTACAGCTTCGGCTATTAATTTATGAACGGTTCCATGTCCGCAACCCGGACAGTAATGTGTTGAAACCGCTTCAGGTTCCTTTCTTTCAAATGTATCATAGAAGGCCGCCGGTTTCTGGTGCTTGATCATACATTGCCTCCCTTTCTGCTTTTTCCTGATTTTTTAAGATCGGCAGCAACCCGTTCCGCAAGCTCTTTTACCGTTGGAACAATTCCCCCGAGCCAATTGTAGCGAAGAATTTCTGAGCAGCCATGTACGCTCAGTTCAACATCATCAGCCATCATTCCGGTATTAAGTTCTACCACTGCAAGAGTTTTATTCATTTCTGCAAGGCGCTTAATTGCTTTTCCAGGAAAAGGAAACAGAGTCTTGGGACGGAAAAAACCAACCTTATACCCCTCCTTCCTCATTATCATCGTCACTGTATGACATAACCGCGAACAAATTCCGAATGCTGTCATCACAATATCAGCATCCTCAGTGCCGTACTCTTCATACTCAACACAATCTTCCTCTAGCTGCCGGTACTTATGCTGCAGATGTTCATTATGATTACTCATCTCCAGCGGTTTCATTAAAATAGAGGTTATAAGATTTCCACGGCTCTTTGCATCTCCGTACACTGCCCACTCTTTTCGTTCCCCTGATATAACTGTTTCCGGAATATCAACGGGTTCCATCATCTGTCCGATATAGGCATCGCTCAAAATAATTGCTGTCATTCGATAGGTATCTGTCAGTGAAAAAGCTTTACGGGTCATATCACACATTTCCTGAGCCGAATTCGGTGCAAATACAATATTGCTGTAGTTTCCATGGCCGCCACCCTTCACCGTAGCATTGTAATCACTCTGTTCCGGCCATATATTCCCAAGGCCAGGTCCGGCGCGCTGCACATCCACTACGACAGCGGGAAGTTCAGCCCCGGCTAAATAAGATAATCCTTCAGCCATTAAGGAGAGACCTGGTCCCGATGTTGCAGTCATTGTTCTGGCACCGGCACTTGATGCTCCATAAATCATGTTAATTGCCGCTATTTCAGATTCTGCCTGCAGGAAGGTTCGGCCTGAAGCGGTAAAATATTTTGCAGCAGCTTGTGCAATTTCACTTGCCGGAGTTATTGGATAGCCAAAGAAATGCGTAGCTCCTCCAGTTAGAGCTCCATGGATGACTGCTTCATTACCCTTCATCAATATTCTGCTCATAATGAAACTCCCTTCTCTGTTTCAGTCTCTTTCCGTGGCTGCTCATTTTTAAAAACTGTTATTGCTCCGGGTTCGGGGCAAACATAAAAACAGAGGCCGCAGGCGACACAACGATCTTCTCCAATAAACACCGCACTTTGATAACCTAAAGCATTCAGTTCTGATCCTATTGCCAGACAATGATTTGGGCAGGTCTGCACACATACCCCGCAGCTCTTACATTGGTCTGCTGTTATTTTTACATAATTCATAATCCATCTCCAAACGTTTAACCAGTACACTCTTTCAACAGTAGAGCCAATTTCAAAATAAATTCATTTTGAAATTACCTCAGTATATCGCGCATATCGTGTTACCTTTATCAAAACACACTCATGATATTCCCTAATGATAGCACTGACAGCACCGTATATACACCTGAAAGGTAGAGAATTATACCGTTAAGGGAGTTTTTTATTCATCATCTATGAAGTTTGCGTTCCAGGAAAAAAACAACATAAGCGTATCTCCTGCTTCAACCATCACCTTTTTCAGCTATGTCAGAGCCAATTTTAAAATGCTTCGCATTTTGAAATTTCCTCATCAGATAGAACAAAGGAATATTGGAACAAACCAGATAAATTCGGAATCCAGCCCTTTCAGGTATCTTCAAAGAAAAAATGAAAGGTATCATCCCCCAGGGCAAGCCCTGGCCCCAGGAGGCTTCGCCTCCTTTGCCGCCCCAAGGGGCGGGGTATGTTACCTTGCGATCCCGGCACTCGCTCGGCAATGGAACCATCAAGATGGTTCCGCTCCTCTCGCTCCGTTTGGGAATCAGGATATGAATAGTTCCTTCAGGGTGAGCCTTACAGAATCCTGATAATCTTCGTTTCCTTACGCACTCTTCCAATAATCCGATAACCCGCTAACCGATGGCCAGCATAATAAGCATGAAGAAACAGCTTCCGCTTACTACCTACTGTACAACCAGCTGGTTCAGGTGTCAAACTCTGTTGACAATAGCAAAACAGACAATCATTCCAAAGGTTTAGTATGAAAAAGATCTTTGGTTTACTCAATGTATGATTGCAATATATTTACTATTTTGCAATTAGTCATTATTAACTAGCTAGCATCTAAATAGAATTAAATTGCGGTTGACTCAAAAAAAGTATAAAAAGCATCAATTCCCTGACAAACAGAAGTATTACCTCCTCCTCCTCCCCCCCCCGTCCCCTTCCGGATCCTGTCTGGATCCTCTGCCGGTTTTACTGCTGTAGTTTTTATGGTTATTGGATTATTATGTTTTTTCCAGTAAGATGAGAGGAGATTTCAAAATGATTTTATTTTGAGATTTCGACGATTTGTCCAGAAGTTTCTGGAAATTTTCTTAAGTTGCAAGCTGCATGCACAAATCCTGCATCCCTCATAATAGATGGAGATTGATAGATGAACCAGTTTTATATAGTTATTATAGTACTTTCTGGCTGCCTGGCTTTATATGTAAGTTCAGGATATTTTCTCGGCAGGCGTATGGCACGAAAATTCTCCTTTTCTAAAAGCAAATCTCTCTCTTTCACCTATCAAGCATGTCTTGAAAATGCTGAATACACAAAAGAAGAGTTTGCAGGGTATAATTTCACCGATTTTTCTGTTGAATCAGATTTTGGCTACACATTACGGGGAGTCTTTTCCGCCGGTACAAATCCCGAAAAGACAGTGATCTTTGCTCATGGTCACACATGGACCTGGCATGGCATGGTAAAATACTTTCCAGCATACGTTAAGCGAGGGTATACTATTGTTGCTTATAATCATCGATACCATGGCGACAGCGGAGGAGAATGCTGTACTGCCGGATTTTATGAAAAAAGTGATTTACTGAAGATTGCCGATTGGACCTTTGCACGATTTCCCGAAACCAAGATATTTGGTGCAATGGGAGAATCCCTGGGTGCAGCCACGGTATTACAGTACCTGCCGATGGACAAACGGTTAACTTTTGCTCATGCAGACTGTCCGTATTCTGATGCCGTCCAATTGTATCAACATCAGATGAACCGTTATCACCTTCCCTCATTTCTAAAAAGAATAGCTATCTATTTTTGTAATCACTATTTCAAACACAAATGCGGTTTTTCATTACATCAGGTCTCACCCATTCGGGATTTTATGCAATCCTCCATCCCCCTGCTGCTGGTACATGGGGCTAATGATACGTACGTACCGACTGGAATGTCAGTAGATTTAGCAAAAAAGAGGCAGGATCACGCCCCCACAACACTGCTTATAATCGAGGGTGCTGCCCATGCTAAATCTTTAGCAGTAAATCCTGTTCTTTATACAAACACGCTGGATAAATTTCTGGATAAGGCTGAGCGGATTTAAGGTAAGCAGAAACTGCCGCTGCCGCTGCCGCTGAGATTTTTCAAGCTTCCTAATCTCCTATAATTCCTTGTATTGTATAGTAACTTACACATAATTTCATGAGATCCTCAAGATGATGTATTTGCTGGGATACAATTTCTATTTGCGCTCGAATATAATCCGCTTCCCGGCCAACACCGCCATCGAACTGCAACTTCTTAACAGCAGCCTGACGCTCTGCATTCTCTATCAGCAGTAAGTCATATTCCAGACGCTGCTTGCTCACCCGGAAAACAACCGCCTCACTGCGCAATGCTGAGGCAATTTCATATTCGGCAGTTTTGCGCGCTTCTTCAGTCCCTTCTGTATCAAGAACTTTACTCTCTATATCATTCAGGAGCTTCCCCCCATCCCAAAGAGTTGTTTTCACAGCAACAGTTAAATTCAGGCTGTAATCATCTTTTCTGTACCAGTCTGTTTCAGCGAAGGGTACTCGCGATCCTTCGTATCCGATATCCATTTTCAAAGCAAAATCCGGTTTCCAATAGACAGAATTCTCTGCAATAGTCAGTGCCCGTTTTTGCAGAGCCTCAGTCCGGCTGAATATCTGAAATATTGTGCGGTCCGGATCTAACGCTTTGCTCAGCAGAGCCTCCATCGATTGAATATCAAGTTGTTCAATTTTTTCAGTATCAGGTACAAATCCTATGTGATTCATGGATAATTCCGGAAGTCCTGTCAGGTTACCCAATTCAGCAAGCAGTTTCTGCTGCTGGAACACTACCTCCAGCTGTATAACAGCTATCTCACTTGCGGAAATCTGTGCCTGAAGTACATCTTCATAGACAATAAATCCGCTTTCGTAACTACTTTCGGTAATCTCCAACAACCTTTCGGTAAAAATCTTCTGTTCCTCAATTTTCCGGTTGATCAGATCCAGATAATACAATGAACAGAGATATCCCTGAATTCGCGGTTTCAGCTCCTCCTGTTTAAGGGCAATCTGCAGAATATTGATTGCTGCAGCATCTTCGTATATGCGAATAGAGTCTCCGATTTTACCCCAGGTAAACAGCGGCTGAGTAATCTCTATTCCAAAACGGTAATAGGTGGATTCCTGTCCCGGAAAGAGTGTAACAGCACCTCCTGAAAATTCCGGGGAAAATCCGGCAGGCCAGGTAATACCGGACATGAAATCATCAGGATTGATCTTTATTGCATCCATTGGGTTTCCGACAAAAGTACCGCTTACGGTTAAATCTATATCAGGATATTGACCAGCCTTGGCATTTTGCACATCGAGTCTGCTTTTATCAGCCTGTACATGTAATTCCGCAATTTCCCGGCTCTCTGCAATCGCCGCTCTATAGAGATCATCTTCATAATAAATTTCCGGTATGCCGGTAACCGGCATGCCGGCTGTTCCGGCTGTTCCGGAATATCCAGCATCACCAAGCTGCTGTGCAGCTGCTGGAAAACCGCCTATACAGCAAATACAGAACATACAGAAGATTAAGAGAAATATCCTGACTTTATCTCTGGAAAAACAGGTTATATACACAGGATTAATCCTTTTCCAGCTCAATGTAATTACCTTGCTCCTCATCAGAAATGAGAGAAAGCATGACACTTTGTTCACCGGTATCAAACAACCCGTCTGCATCAGCATCAACGACAAGCCAATACTCCCGGAAACTGTATGCGGTAGTGTAGCCAGCATCTGTCCACGTAAGATTTGTGAAACTGAACCAGCCATTTTCACCGGTTTCCGCATCCCGCCTTGTACCTTTAAAAATGTGATCTGCTGACTCCCCATCAACCGGGGCTGCATCAGCAAAAAGAAGCAGATCAACTCCATTGAGACCTTCATCTACAGTATCCGTAACATCTCTGATATCATTGTTGTCAGCACCTTTATCGATAAAGAGAAATCCGGAAAGAGTTATTCCGCTGAAAGATATTTTTTTCATCGCCAGACTCTTCTCATAATCGATATTATTCATGACCGTAAACTCAATATAGGCATCATGCTCAAGAAAACCACCGGCTGGAGTTGTCTGCGCATCATCATCCATTACCCAATTATCCTTCTCAGATACAATTCTGATGATAGTATCACCACTATTATCTGAAAGTGATGGTTTTTTAGGAAACCGGATATTCCAAACCACTTCACCCGCTGCATCTGACGCCGCTGCATATGAGTCTGCTTCATCCCAATCGATCGAGTCGGGATCTATTGCACCGCCGGGAGCAAGATAGATCCAGCTGCTGGGGACATAGAGTGTTGCCTGAGAATTTTCTACCGTTTCATCTCTATTAACCAGATTTGAAATGGTAAGAGAGAACTCCACTCTGTTCTCATCTGCCGCCAGATCAAAGAATGCCAGATCATTATAGCCGGATGGGGTATCTTCATCTCTTAGAATCTCCAGTTCGGCATAGGCCTCTTCCTCATCCGGATCAATCCCGCCGCTGTTGTCACGATCCCACCCGCCATTGGTAAAATCAGCATCAATTGCCGCATCTGAAGTATACCCGTCGAGAGTGACAACGATACGAACCAACGATTTCCCGCTATTATCCGATCTTGACGGAGCCCGAGGATAGGTGATGTTTATGACAAATTCACCATCCGCATTGGTAAGAGCAGCGGCAGCCGGTGCCCCGGACCACTCAACATCTGAATAGAGCCCTGTCCCTGGTGTATATACCCATGATTCAGGGACAAACACCTCCACCTGCGCCCCCTGCAATTCTGCAAGTGAATCATCGGAATCTCTTACAGTACCCCTCAATTCCGCACTATTCTCTTCACGGGAAAGCACCAGATCATCACTCACCCTATACGTACCATCATCATAGGTTCCAGGAACCTCAAATGCATAATATCCCCTGGTTTCATTATCATCGCGATATGAATCACCATCAATATCAAACCAGTCATCATGCACATTGTTTTTCCCGGGATTTTTCTCCTCTTCCATGAGATAGATATTTGAGTTGATAATCATTCGCAGAGGTGCGGTCTCACTTCCTCCAGTGCCGGTAGAAGAGCTGCGCGGAAAGGAGATATCAACCGAATATTCACCATCAGGCTGGACCGCTGCAGAATAGAGATCCGTTTCTGACCACTCTATGGAGGTATAATTGATATCCCCGGTACTGGTATAGAACCATTCCCATGGTACATAGATTTCCACTTCGGGGAGTCCATCACTGAAATCCTGACCCGTATCATCCAGAACCGTACCCATAACTGTAACAGTCCTGGTCAATTTTAGAATTTTCACTGCTGGAAGCGTGTTGGAGACATCAGAGACCACCCGCATAGGAAAGGGGTTCATGGTCAATCCATAATCCCGATGATAGTAAAGAAAGAAAACATCCTGATAATCGGCTGTTTTCCCCCATTGCGGAAAAAGATCGTGCCAGGTAAATCCGGAAAATATATACTCCCCATTTCCATCGGTTGTACTAACCATAAATGCATTCCCCGACTCTTCCGGTGCAGTCCCCGATTTCTGCCATTGGGAGAAATCAGCATTCCTCAGCTGTTCGTTTCCATAGAGGTATACTGTAACACCGGTTAGCGGAGCATCTTCTATCGACTCCTTATCAAGAAGAGTCCCTGTAATATATGCGGTAAATACCGAAGAGCAGCTTGATAAGATGATAATACACGAAACTGCTGATGCAAGTGCAAGCATCAATTTCGTTACAGATATCTGCATAGTACCACCTTTACTCACTGCTCTTTTTTTTTCTTTCACTATATTCATTGTCATAAGCCTCCAACATACTTAACTCACAAAGTTTTCTCTGTTCATACGTGTAGTAGAGAATCGGGATCAGGAACAGCGTAATAAGCGTTGATGTTATTAATCCGCCGGCAACAGCCTGACCCAGCGGAGCATAGATTTCTGCCCCGCCCCCTTTACTGAGCGCCATGGGAAGTACTCCAAAAAAAGTAGTCAGTGTGGTCATGAGGATTGGCCTCAGTCTCGATGCGGAACCATTTAAGACCACCTTTTTCAGAACACTGATTTTTGCATCTAGGGTTCCAGCCTGTCTGTGCAGCCTGCTCCGCAGTAAATTCATATAATCGATAAGTACAATGGCATTATTCACAACAATACCACCTAATGCAATTATACCCAAAAGTGCTACAATAGAGAGGCTGGAACCAAAAATAAGCAGCCCGAGTATTACCCCGATAAAACAGAACGGGACAGAAGCCATTACCAATAGGGGATGAACAAACCGCTCAAACTGTATCACCATCACCATATATACCAGAAACAGTGACACCCCAAGAGCAAGCAGCAGTGTCGATATAGAGTCTGAAAAAAGTGCAGAAGACCCGGAAATTTCCCAGGATACTCCATAAGGCATCTCCTCTCCCTGTAACAGAGCTGAAATCCGTTCATTAACTCCGGAGGTATCTTCACCGCTAAGATAACCGGTAACGACTATGGTTTTCATTCTGTTTGTATGGTTGATATGAGATACTGCCGGCTCCAGTTTCAGATCTGCTATGGTAGAAAAAGCTACTGATTTACCTGAGGAGGTCTGCAGGGTTATCTGCCGCAGAAGATCCTGGGTCAATGGTTTTCCCGAAACATCGGATACCAGATAGATCGGAAGTGTTTTCTTGCGTGCAGAAGCCCCTGGAGAAGATGAATCTGAATCTTGTAATTCACCAGAATTCGGTAAAGGTTCAGAAGCAGCTTCAGAAAACTGTCCGACCTCCATTCCGGTAAAAAGTATTCTGCTTGTTATTGCCGCTTCATAACTGGTAATACCCATAATCCCAAGATAATTCAGAGCTAAATCTGCAACGATAGTCTCCCCGTCAATTCTGGTATCTATCACTGTTTTTACTACTTCCGGATCCTCACTGAGAATATTGTCAATTTTCACCGCAGTTTCATAGAGCTTTGCAAAATCATCAGAGGATATGCGAATCTGAAAACCGGCACCGCCTGTTGCCAGCCCCATGAGTTTATCAAAACCGCCATTTTCGACTATTAAATCGATATCGGGGATATTCGATGGAATCACCTGCTGTATGTTCTGTATTATTTGGTGTATGGATCTGTTTCTCTCCGAAACGGGAACCAGAACTATTTTTGCGTAACCGGTATTACTGTTTGCGTTATTCCGGGAAAATTCTGATGCATAGCCCGTGAAAAACACCGCAGTATCAATCTCAGGCACAATCTGACGAATCAGCTCCTCCGTCCCTAACACTCTTTCGCGTGTCTGGTTTATGGAAAATCCGCCGGGAAAAGCCATGTAGACATAAATTTCACCGGAATCGGTTGAGGGAATAAAGGTTATGCCAAGAGCCCCGACTACAAACACACTGAAAATCAATATGGATATACTGAGAATTATGACAAAAGTTCTGTTTTTCAGAGCCAGAGTCAGCAGCCATCGATAGCCTTTGATCAGATAAACCATGACCACAGCCCCTGGTTGAAATCCCGGACGTCTGGGATTTCCCTCAGCATCAGTCCGGTTTTTCAGCAGATGGGTGCATAGCAGAGGAACAATAGTCAGAGACACAGCCAGGGAAGCAGACAGTGAAAAAATCAGAGTGAGCGAGATATCCTTCATGATGATACCGATCAATCCGGTCAAAAACAGCAGGGGAAGAAAAACACCGACTGTGGTGGAAGTAGAGGCAAACACAGCTCCGCCCACCTCGCTTGTCCCCGTCTCTGCAGCCTCAACAATAGTTGACCCTTCATAATAGT
>JADHUD010000048.1 GCA_016784705.1 Spirochaetia bacterium
CTTGCGGTTCATCCTTGTCAAGGTCTTACTTTCGTAAAACGCTCCCTACCTTCGCGTCTCCACGCTCCACTAGGTTGTTAAACTTCAGGACCTTTATACTTCTTCTTTTCAATCAGTTTCCTGATCGTTCCTTCCCTTCCCTAATTATCTCTGTCAAAGAACTGTTGTCCAGATGCCGTTAAGCGCTGGACTGCGTATCAATAAGTTGTTTTTAACAACCCCTCATCTCAACGCGCTTGATTGTTATACCAATAAACACTCTTATGTGTCAACAAGCAAACAGGTTTTTCCTGTTAAATATATATTATAATCTTAATCAATCCGTAGAGGTAATTTCAAAATGATTTTATTTTGAAATTTCGACGATTTGGTCAAATATCAATTGAAATGAAAAACAGCATATAATACACCTTGTGATCCAGTACCCTGTACAACTTAAAACCGAATAAAAGATATTTGTGTATGGATTTACCGGCTGGAAAGTATTGCTGCAACTATTTCAGAGAACCCTTCACCATAATTCCTACTGGAACTGTAAACAGGCATAACCGGCATATTCAGAGCCGGTGACAAAACATTTGCTACACCGAAGCTCATTGGGAAAAATTCAAATAATGGAGAATCATTCGGTGCATCTCCGCAATATGCAGCTTTCAATTTCATTTCATCCTCATTCAAATTATAGACAGCATGTAACATATGCTTAACCATATCCAGCTTATCATACGTACCAAACCAGCAATTTACATGAATTGAGCTTACCCCGAAAGAAGCACCCTCTTCACTGCAAATCCTCGTAATCAGCTCAATACCATGCTGATCCAAAAAGGGAGGTTCTTCATGATGATCAAAAGCAATATCATAAATTCTGGAAAACTGATCTACCGAAAGCTTACTATCAGGAACTTCCGTTAAAACGCGTTTAATAAGACGGCCGGCTTTTTCTCTATAACTATCCCTGCAGATTGACAAGTGATCAATCCTTTTCCGGACTCCGTTTTCACGATACCAAGCCAGAGCACCACTTTCAGTTATTACTGCATCTATCGGCCACTGCCTGAAATAAACATCAGCCCATCCGGCAGACCCACCCGTTACCGGAATAATTACCATACCCTGTTCATGCAGATCCCAAAGGCTTTTCAGCGCCGACGGAAGAAGCCTGCCCTTGGTTGTTATGGTATCATCCACATCAGTCAGTAAAAATTTTATCTCGGAAGTGTCAACAGAATTCAACTCAGAAAGAGGTTTTGGGATTCTTATATGCTTTGTCATTTGATATCTGCCTGTCTATGTAAACACACCGCTGCGAATCACCGGCCGTAAATATGTAATAAAAGATATAACTGATGCTGCTGCAGTGATAATAAAGAGAACTGTCAGAACAGTTTGATATACTGGCAGCCACTCCGCATCCGGGAGGCTCCGCAGCAGGAAGGCTAAAATTATTCCAGCAAAACCAGAAACAGCATAGAGAACTGCCTTTGTTTTACCCCAAATATTTGCAGCCATGACAACACCTTTTCCCATCATAATCATCCTGAGAAATATTATGGATAATTCCCGGTAGAGGATAATAATAAATACCCATATCGGCATAATGCCTGAATAGGTAAGACAGAAAAAATAGGTAATCCTGCTAATCACATCTGCAAACGGGTCTAAAACTTTTCCTAAATCTGTAATTAACTGCATACGCCGGGCGATGATACCGTCCAGTAAATCAGACATCTCTATTGCTATACAGAGGATTATAAGTGTCCAGGCCGAAAAAGTGATCAGAACTTCCTGATTCTCCAGATTGATCCAATCGGGAAGAAAAAAGGCTATAAAAAATAACGGCGCCATAACAAGGCGCGAAACAGTAAGCTTGTTAGGTAAATTCACATACTACTCCATCTTTTCAGTTTGCAGAAAAATTATCATGCAATTCCTGAAATAGTAGTATATCTTTTTTTGATCACCGGGAAAAGGTGTTAAATAACCAATACTTACCAATACTTAGCAAGGTGAAGCTGGTTATTATCATTAATCAAAATCGAGCATAACCTTAAGAGCTGTTGCCTTCTCATGAACTGCAACATCCATCGCCTTCTGAAGCTGAGAGAAATTATAGTGATGTGAGTTCAGTGCCGAAAAATCAAAATTATTATAGATACGATCCATGAAACGAATAGTGCGTTGGCCAAAATCCTTTGTCCCGCCGCTCCCGGAAATTCCAAGTGTCCGCCAAATAGTTTTTCCAATCTCAACGGAAACCTTGCGGCCGACAGAGTGGCCGATCAACCGTACCCTTCCACTATGAGCAGCAATATCAAACAGAGAAGCTATTGCACTATCATTTCCTGAAGCTTCAACACACACATCTCCACCATGACCATTAGTTATATCCATAACCTGCTCAATAATATTACCAGCACCTGGATCGATAACAATTTCAGCTCCATACTGCAAAGCAGTATCACGACGCATCTTTAACGGATCAATTACAATCGTCTTTGCACCGGATGTTGCTGCTACCATTGCTGCAGAGAGACCAACCGGGCCGGCACCAAGAATAATCGCTATATCACTGGCATCAATGGAACCACCGTTTCCCCATATTCCGAAATATCCGATAGAGAAGGTTTCGACCCATGCTCCATCGGCATATGTCCAGTGATCAGGAATTTTATGAACGTACTGCTCCTCAACGACCATATACTCACCCATTCCTCCTGGTGAGTCAGATCTGAATCCTATTTCACGAAAATTCAAGCAGGCAGAAGGCATTCTGCCGTCTTTACAATTGGCACATACACCGCAGCCCATTACACAATCTCCGGTAACTTTATCGCCTGCTTTGAGTGTGCTTCGAATACCGGATCCCACTTCAACTATCTGCCCGCCCCATTCATGTCCAGGAGTATAAGGACCCAAATCATATCGGCCCTCTCCTGATACTCCTTCATAACACTCAACATCGGATCCGCAAATTCCACAGGCTCCAGTTTTGATTAAAACCTGATTTGCTGCCAATTCTGGGACTTCAACTTCTTCTACCCGAAGATCCTTTGGCCCATACATAAAAGCTACTTTTGCTCTCATTTTTTTATCATTCCTCCTCATCTGAATGCCACAACTTCTTCTTCCAGCTCCTCTTCCAACACTCTCAAATACCGCAATCCCTGAGCTGCTGCCAGTGCAGGCTCGGGATCAGGTCTGTGTTCACCTGAAAGAAATCCCTTATAATCAATTCTGTGCAGTACTTTTAAAATTGAACGGAAATCAATATGTCCACAGCCGGGATAAAGACGATTGGAATCAGCATAGTGGAAATGAAACATCCTATCTCCCGCAATCCTGATGCTCTCCTCTATTGAAGGTTCTTCAATATTCATGTGAAATGTGTCAAGCAGCATTCCCAGATTTTCACCACCGATTTCATCTATAAACTTCAGCCCGCTGCGAACAGAGTTCAATAATGAGGTTTCATAGCGATTTATAGGCTCAAAAGCAATACACACATCCTGTAACGCTGCTTTTTTGCAGCAGTAACTGAAAGCCTCATGCAGCCACTGATCAGCATCAATCAATGTTACCCCAGGCTTAACTACCCCCCTGAGCAATCCGATTATAATCAATGCTCCGGTTCTGGCAGCAAAATCGATATGAGAAAGGACCCTCTCTATCGCTTTTTCCCGAATTTTCGAATCCGGATCAGTAAACGACAGCCCCTCTTCTCCCCAAGCTTGTCCGGTTCCAATAGCCGGGACCTGCATCCCGGCTATTTCAAGAATTGAATAAATCTCATCCTGATCAATTATATTTGGATCACGGATAGCCAGCTCTATACCGTCAAATCCCATTTCAGCAATCTTTTGTACATTCTGCCTGAAATCGCCTTTAAACGGAACTGCCTCAAACTGAGCAGGATTGGTTGAAAGACACATCGAATACTTCATGGATTATCCTTTATGAAAAGGACCGACATGCGGGAGTTCATAAACCGATTTCCAGCCCTCGCTCCAGGGTTCCTGCAGGAAAGGAGCCAGCTCTTTGGGATCACGTAAGGTAATCTTATCCGGCAGTTTACCTGAAGGAAAGGCTTCTAAAATATCTTCTACACAGATTGTTAAATATTTTAAAATTGCAGCGATTGGTCGTTTTGCTTTTTCAGCAGTAGCCAGGCTCGGTTTCCCCACAACCCCTTCAGGTGTAGCAAATCGTTCAATTGCAATATGTCCTTCACCTTCTGACCAGCGATGCGGCCGACGGTATGGATCTACAGAGAGATCAAAATGCCCATCCGGCAGAAAACTCTCTCCTTCAGCATCACGGACATACTCCATGTTTATCATATCTTTGAACATAAGCAATCCAACTGAGGTTTCAGATTCATCAGCATGGATAAAATTTGTTTCAAGACTGTTTTCACGATCAGTCGTCATAAAAAATTCACGAACAGCACGGTGCCAATCGACCACCTGAACGATTGCCGGCAGTTGAAATCTTTTCATAAATTCTTGAATTGCATCGACAAGAGTCCAGAGATGCCCGTGATTATTCACCAAAATCATCTTCCGGTAACCGTCATTCCATAGTCCAAGCATTGTGTATATAAGATTTTCCCTCACAACTTCCGGTGGAATAATTATGGTTCCCGGCATACCCATATGATGGTATGGATGTCCACCGTAATTTGTCGGAGTAAAAGCGAGATTAACTTCATAACCTTTTTCAGCTGTATACCGGCGGACACCTTCTATAATCTGGGTTACCATAAAAGTATCAAGACCAAGATTTGCATGGTCTCCATGATTTTCAGTGCATCCAATGGGAATTAGTACAATATCATTTTTTCTTCTTTTCTCTATAGCTTCTTTACGCGGAGTATTTTGTATATAGGTCCCTGGTTTGCCAAGCTCTGATTCAGAGGGGATACCGTATTCTTCAAGCACTTTTTCAATGTCACTCATGGGTGCATCAAAAAGTTCTTTTTTCATTCTACCAACAGCAGTATCTTCAAATATTATTTCCGGATAGTCTGTGGTGAGCCATTTTTTGTCTTTTGGTTTCATATTTTTCTCCTTGTAATTTGCTAGGTAGTCGTTTACTATTACCATCATATGGTCTGATGGTAATACATAAGAGCATAATATCATAAACTTTTCAGATGTCAAGGGTTGGTTAAATAACATCTCCTGTTTTCTACCCGGGTAATGTACAAAACAGGTTACAAGAGAATGATTAGGGAAGTATAATTGCTAACTCGACAGGTTTTCGTTATACTATCCGACAAAGGAATCTATATGGATTATGTAAAACCAGTAAAACAAAAAACCGTAGTTTTTCAGATCATGGAACAATTGAAAGAGATGATTGCTACCGAACGCCTTAAGCCAGGGGAAAAGATGCCGAATGAGTATGAACTGGCTGAATTATTCGGAGTTGGACGTTCAACTATCCGTGAAGCTTTGAAAATATTCCAATATCTGGGTGTTGTTGAACTTCGTAATCCAAAAGGAACTTTTATCTGTGAAAGTTCACATATTTCTTCTGAATCACTCACCTGGTCTATGCTGCTGGGAAAGAAAGATTTTACAGACCTTGTTGAATTAAGGATGGTATTGGAGCATCAGGGACTCTGGTACCTTATGTCTTATCACAGAGAAAATAAACAATTCATGCAGGAAACAATAGAAAATTTGCGGAATGCGGTTGAAGAGATGAAATCGGCAATTACAAACAAAGACCTTCAACGAAGAATAAATGCTGATTACACCTTTCACAAACATATTATTGAAGTATGCCATAATCACATCTTCAATAATCTTTATGGCACAATGAAATCTTTCATGTATGAAGAGATCAGCACTTCACAAACAGGATTGGAAAACACCAGCACCATCGTTGCAAATCACAATACATTAATCAACTCTATTCTGAAAGGAGATTATTATCAGACAACAGAGCTGTTCCGTTTGCATATTAAGGATATAGATCACCTGTTAACATTACATGCAGAGGTGCAGGTGTAAGGTAAGCGCTGCCGTAAAACATGCTCATCTCGCAATATCGGAAATGACAGTTGATAAAATATCGTTTTTTGACTCTCGGGAAAAGGTATATAGGAGCCGATATCCATCATCTCTTCTCTTATTCAACAAAGTTCGAAATTTTTCTGTCATCTCTCTTCTGGTATGAAAATGGTACTGCTTTTTACGGCCTTTTGTAAGATTCGGTCCCCAGACAGCAGTAAATTCATACCCGCCTAACAGCATCTGCTGCTGGTCATGAATAGAATAGTAGTAGGTTATATTGCTACTCTCTTTATATAATGTGACAGTCATCTCTCTACTATGGGAGCATAAGAAGAAAAACACAACTGGATAGCATAAAATACCAGTGATTGAATGCTTTTTTACTTGGTTATTGGGGTACAAAGGTTTACCCAACATATAGTGTGAAAAAAAATCTCCCACACTAGTCTATTGAACTAAACCCAAAACTCATAAATTGTACGGGCAGTAAGTGCTGGTAGTAAGTACGGGCTGTAAGTGCATTTTATGAAATAGACTTACTGCCCGCAGATTGATCAATAAAAAATGTCTATACCACACAGCTCCCGGTTATAAACCATAAATCCTGGTATATTTCTCCTCAAGATATCTGGAAAAATGAGAGGGATCCAACGGCTTACCTGTTACCTGCTGTAAAACTTCTGCTGCTGTATAAATTCCACCCTTACGGTATATTTTCTCATTCAACCACTTCTGCAGGTGGATAAGATTTCCTGATGAAATATATTCACGATATTCAGGAATCTCCTGTTTTAAAGTTTCAAAGAACTGAGCACTGAAAAGATTTCCGAGTGCATAGGTTGGAAAATATCCAATCAAACCTGCTGACCAGTGCACATCCTGCAGAACTCCCTCTGCGCTAGTTCCGGGAACGATCCCCAGCATATCATGCATTTTCTCATTCCACGCTTCGGGCAACTCCTTCACTTCAAGCTCACCATTTACCAGCGCTGTTTCAAGTTCAAATCGAAGAATAATATGCAGGCTGTAGGTCACCTCATCAGCATTCACCCTGATCATCGAAGGTTCTACTTTGTTAATGCCGCGAACAAAAGTATCCCGAGTAACCCCGCTCAACTGAGCAGGAAACAACTCCTGAAGAGCTGCATAATAGTTTATCCAAAAATCATCACTTCTCGCTACAATATTTTCCCAAAATCTTGATTGGCTCTCATGCACTGCCAGTGAGATACCTGTTCCAAGGCTTGTACCCTTTAGTTCCGGACTGGCTGCACCCATTTCATAAAGAGCATGACCTCCTTCATGGATTGTACTGAAAAGTGAGCTGCTCATTGAGGGTTCGGTATAGCGTGTAGTTATACGAATATCATCCTTCCCTACTCCAGTAGTGAAAGGGTGTGCAGATTCTGACAGAATTCCCCGCTGAAAATCAAATCCCATATCTGTAAGAATTTTTCTGCCGAAATCATCCTGAAGTTTGCTATCATATTGTTTATACAGAAAAGAGTCGTCAACCTGATCTTTTTCAGAAATTTTCGTAAGAAGAGCTACAATATCTTTTTTAACACCGTTAAAGACTCTGGCAACTTCGGCGGTAGTCATTCCGGGTTCATATTGATCAATAAGCGGGTCATATGGATGATCTTTATATCCAAGGCACTTTGTTGTCTCTCTGGTTAATTCGACTATTTTTTCAAGATGCGGCTGGAAAATTGAATAATCCTGACTTTTTCTAGCTGCTGCCCATGCCGGTTGTGCTTTGCTGGTGACAACAGCTATTTCCTGAACAAGTTTTTTTGGTAGTTTCTTTTCCCTATTGTATTCCCTAAAATACTCCCTGATCAGACCTCTTTCAGGATCGGAAAACGAGGAATCTCCCGATGGCTGCTGCTCAGAAGCTCCGAGACCCTCAAGAAGATCCCCTATTTCACTCGAGGTAATTTTATCATGCAGCACGCCCTGAACCAAAGAAAGCTGTTCAGATCTTCCCTCAACACCCCTTTCCGGCATGTTTGTTTCCTGATCCCAACCTAACAATGCTGTTATATTCTGATACAGAACCAGTTCGTGATCGATCTCTTTAAGCCGTTTAATATTTGCATTTTTATCCATATACATCTCTCCTGAATGAAAAAATAATCTAATTTGCTTATATAGAATAGTATCAGGAACTACTATATTGTAAAGAAAAATACTTTAAACTATATTTTTTTTACAATATGATCAAATACTGACAATAGGTTGTTCTTTAGAAATGAATATTTTGAACGAACATCAGCTACTAAAATATTAAGCAGGAGTGCAAAATGCCGCAGATTGACATGCCTCTCGATGAACTAAAAAGATATGAAGGAATTAACCCCAAACCGGATGATTTTGATGAGTACTGGGATAGAGCTCTATCAGAACTTGAAACAGCTTCACTTGATATAGAGCTAAGACCAGCATCTTTCAATGTCTCGTTTGCAGAGTGTTTTGATCTGTATTTTACCGGTGTCGGCGGATCCCGGATTCATGCAAAATACATTCGTCCGAAGACCGCAGTCAGCACTAAGCATCCGGCAGTAATAGAATTCCATGGCTATTCAGGCAATGCAGGGGATTGGGCAGACAAACTCAAGTGGACAGCTGCAGGATACAGCTCTCTTGCCATGGATGTACGGGGACAGGGGGGTACTTCTCAGGATCTTGGCGGAATAACCGGCACAACATTAAGAGGTCATATCATTCGAGGAATTGAAGATAATCCGGACAATCTGCTCTTTAAAAATATTTTTCTGGACACAGCGCAGCTGGCAAGGATTACTATGCAGCTTCCTGAAGTTGATCCAAAAAGAGTTGGGGTCTATGGCGGTTCTCAAGGCGGGGCACTAACGCTCGCTTGCGCCTCTCTGGTTCCGGAAATCCAGAAAGCCGCACCGTTATACCCTTTTCTTTCAGATTATAAGCGGGTATGGGAGATGGATTTAGCTAAAGATGCTTACGATGAGATTAATTTCTACTTCAGACGATTTGATCCGATGCACCTTAGAGAGAAGGAACTATTTACTACTCTTGGGTATATTGATATCCAGAATCTAACCCCCAGAATACAGGCAGAGGTGCTTCAGATTACCGGATTAATGGATACTATCTGTCCGCCTTCAACGCAGTTTGCAGCATATAATAAAATTAGATCTAAGAAAAATATGCTTATATATCCTGATTTTGGTCATGAGAATATTCAGGGTTCCAGCGATAAAATTTATGAATTTATGATGAGTCTTTAGCGTTACGGCAGTCCTATTCAGCTGTTTTGCATCGTTTCCAAGTTTTTCGCCACACCAGATAGCCAATTGAGGCAAAAACCAGAAACCCTAAAAAAACAATTTCAGCTGTTTTCAGGATGTCGGCTGCATGTCTGCCGAATAGAAAAACCAGAGTAAATAGAAACCCGGTAGTCACAAGAACTGCCGGGATATCAAGCAGTATGTAGCGAACAAACGATATCCGGATAATACCGGATGTCATATGGAGAATATTTCTGAATCCGAAAGGAATAAATCTACCGAATATAAGAGCAATTACATCACGCTTATGCAGAAAAACTGACATCACCGCAACCTTCTTCTTAAACGATTCCCGGCGCTCACTTCCTTTCGGAGCCAGCATCAGATGCCCGGCACCCCTGCCCACCCAATACGATACTGTATCACCTAGATAAGCACCAATCAATACTGAGGCAAGAAGCTTCACTGCATAGTGAGGATGCATAACAGCCATTAAAGCTGCTGTTATATTTATTACATCCTCAGAAAGAGGAATATTTGCTCCGGCTAAAGTCAGAAGCAGTACGATGATAACAGGAGCAATTTCCAGGTTTTGCTGAATATACGCTGCTACAGTTTCCACTTCTGACAAAACCTCCGTTCAGTTCTCTCTGTTTTCCACCTGCTTTTTCAGTAGATCGGCAAACACATCAATCGGTATTCCATTCTCCTGTTTCCCTGACCGATAGCGCACAGATACTGCATCCGCCTCCATTTCTTTTTCACCTAAAATCAGCATGAAAGGAATTTTCTCTTTCTGCGCATTTCTTATCTTAGCATTTAGCCGGTCAGTACTGAAGTCTCCTGAGACCCTAAATCCCTGATCTTTAAACAATTTAACTACCTTCTCCGCATAATCACCAAAGCTTTCGGCAACAGGGATAACTCTGACCTGCTCAGGAGCAAGCCATGCAGGAAAAGCACCAGCGTAGTGCTCCAGAAGAACTCCAAAAAAACGTTCAAGTGATCCAAGCAGTGCCCGATGAATCATAAATGGCTGTTTTTCAATTCCATCCCGGTCCACAAAAGTCATATTAAAACGCTCGGGCAAATTGAAATCAAACTGAACTGTTGAGAGCTGCCATTGCCGTCCTAAAGCATCTTTAATCTTCAAGTCGATTTTTGGCCCATAAAAAGCTCCGCCGCCTTCATCAACTTCATACTCAAGACCCTCTGCCTCAATAGCACCTCTTAAAGCCTCTGTGGCAGTATCCCATTTTGATTTTTCCCCGACACTCTTTGCAGGCTGAGTAGAGAGATATGCACTGATATCCTGAAATCCAAAAGAACGGAGCATATAGAGTGAGAATCTGAGAACTTCAAGAATCTCATCTCCCATTTGCTCAGGAGTGCAGAAGACATGCGCATCATCCTGAGTAAACCCTCTCACCCTTAACAGTCCATGCATAGCACCGGCTTTCTCATACCGGTAAACTGTTCCAAGCTCTGCCCATCGACAGGGAAGATCCCGATATGAATGTTTTGTATTGTTATAAATCATTATATGGAAGGGACAGTTCATTGGTTTTGCATAATAGTTCGCCTTGTCCATCTCCATAGCAGGATACATTCCCTCTTTATAAAAATCGAGATGTCCAGAGGTTTCCCATAGCCATGATTTGCCGACATGAGGAGTAAAAACCATTTCATATCCATTTTTATAGTGCTGATCACGCCAGAAATCCTCTATTGCCAGCCTGATTCTGGCTCCTTTCGGATGCCAGTAGACAAGTCCCGGACCTGCCTCTTCGTGAAGTGAAAACAGATCAAGTTCTTTTCCCAGTTTTCTGTGATCCCGTTTCTCAATATCTTCAAGATGCTTCATATAAAGACGCAGCTCTTTTGGATTTTCCCATGCGGTTCCATAGATTCTGGTCAGCATGGGGTTGGTCTCTTTCCCTCGCCAGTATGCTCCGGCTATAGAAAGAAGTTTGAAGGCATCTGCTTTCAGCTCCTTTGTACTCTCTACGTGAGGGCCCCGACACAAATCAGTAAAACCGCCTTGAGAATAGAGAGAAACTTCATCCCCTTCAGGGATTGCATTTATCAGTTCCTGTTTATAGGTCTGTTTCTCAAACAGTTTTCTTGCCTCTTCACGGGAAACCACTCTTCTCTCAAAAGGTTTATCCTCTGTAATTATTGATTTCATACGGTTCGTAATCTCTTCCAGATCATCCGGCACCAATGTTCTGGGAAGATCAAAATCATAGTAGAATCCATTATCTATTGACGGGCCTATGGTAATTTGCGCATCCGGAAACATCTGCAGAACTGCTTCCGCCATAACATGTGCCATTGAATGTCTTATTCTTTTCAGTTTTTCTTCATTAGCCATAACTTTTTACTCCTAAATATATAAAGCCTTCGTGCTTTGCATCCAAATACAGAGAGTATGGATCTTTAATGACAATCCATACAATCATGCAAGGACGAAAAACACAAAGGCTCTTGTCAGAGGCTACGCTTTCCGCGGTTCCACCTTACTTCCAGAACAGCTTTTTTCATTTTGCGCTGATTCCGGCTCTTCATTTTCCCATAACACAGGGAGTGCGGCACAGCTTACTTGAGGTCCTGGTCTCATTCTTTAAAAAAAGCCAGTGCTTACTGTTCAGCCTGCAGCTCAGGAGTGGTTTTCAGAAGGAGTCTGCCGGGTATTTTGCAGCCTGCAGGAATTTATGTTTTTCAAAAATTCCTGATTGAACACCCTCTCTGTAGTGCTTTGAATTGTGTACACTCTTAATGAAGTTACACTTCTTACATTAAATAGTTTTTTAAAAATGTATTTAATTCTATCACTGACAGCTGTATTTCCTAATCGTCTCCATCACAGCTTTGCATAAACTATGCGTAATTCCGGATATTTAGTCAAGGGCTAAGATTACTTAGCTGGGCTTAGCTGGGCTAAGCCCCTGCGAGAAAAGTCCCCACAAGAATCACTGCGAGAAAAAGAACTGCGGTACCAGGTACGTTTTCCACAAATTGTCATATTTTCTAGGGGAAAGGGGTGGTATGTTGTTTAAGGGTAAAGGAATAAGAATTGTTGGTTTGGGGGTGGTCAGTTTTGGGAGCCCGGTACCGATTCCACAAAAACACATTTTCAGTGGAAG
>JADHUD010000049.1 GCA_016784705.1 Spirochaetia bacterium
CTCAATTACCATTATTTGATTCAGATCAGACAACTTGAGACCTTGGAGGATCTGACGAAATGGGCTTTGAATATTATGGACAGGTTCGTAGATCTGGTGTTCACTCTCAGGAATGTCCAGCATACACATACTGTTTTGCAGGTGATCAGATATGTCAAGCAGAATTTTTCTGAGAAAGTGACACTGGCAGAAGCTGCCGGGAGGGTGCATCTGAGCCCTTCGTATCTGAGCAAGCTCTTTAAACAAGAAATGGGAAAACCTTTTTCAGAATATCTCAACACGGTGCGCATTGATGAAGCCCGGAGAATGCTTCTGCACACCGATTCCCCGCTCGGAGATGTTGCTTATGTCTGTGGATTCGAAGATCAAAGTTATTTCACGAAAGTCTTCAGGAAAGTGACAGGTACAGCACCAAGCAGATACCGTGAAACCAGCGGCCGTATCAGATCGCAGGGCGCAGGATAAAAAAACGCAGGATAAAAAATCCTTGAAAAATCAAATTAACTGCGGTATAGTAACCAAACGCTGACCGAAAGTCAGAATAATAACATAATGGAATTCCGAGCCAACTTACCTAAACTTCCGAGCAGGGTATTCGGCCGATAGGGTTATTCGGGAAACTGAATTTCCTTCCGCGTTTGAAAAGGAGAAACCATGACCCACTCTCTTAGAAAAACCCTTATCATGGGGGTTCTCATAATTTCTGTGTGTTTTATGACTGCTGCAGAAGGGGATGCTGAGCAACCTGTTGTGGCCGAGCAGCCCTTCCTGAATTCTGTTCGCATTTCCATGGCTTCCACTACCAGTACCGATAACTCAGGGCTTTTTGCTGCTGTTCTCCCGCTTTTTGAACAGAAAACAGGTATAGGTGTCGATGTAATAGCTGTCGGTACCGGAAACGCCATTGCTCTAGGAAAAAATGGCGATGTGGATATTATACTTGTTCATGCCCGCAGTCAGGAAGATCAGTTTATCGCTGATGGCTACGGAGTGAATCGCCGTGATGTCATGCATAACGACTTCGTTCTATTGGGTCCGGCCTCTGACCCGGCCGGGATTGGTGTTTTGAGTGATGCCGGTGCAGCGTTAACCAGGATAGCCGCTTCCGGAAACATATTTGTATCTCGTGGTGATGACTCAGGTACACATGTCAAGGAGTTGTCGCTCTGGGATTCGGTGGGGATTGATCCTGGAGGAACGTGGTATCGCGAAGCAGGCCAGGGTATGGGAGCAGTTCTGATCATGGCTGATGAATTGAACGGGTATACTCTGGCTGATCGGGGAACGTATATTGCCATGCAGGATTCTATCGATCTGCAAGTTGTTGCTGAAGGAGATGAACGTCTTTTCAACCCCTACGGTATCAT
Organism: Spirochaetia bacterium; assembly: GCA_016784705.1. Classification (GTDB taxonomy): domain Bacteria; phylum Spirochaetota; class Spirochaetia; order JABMQR01; family JABMQR01; genus JABMQR01. Next base: position 1,368 of record JADHUD010000049.1, read on the forward strand.
AGCTGTCAACCCATCAAGACACCCGCATGTACAGTATGAATCTGCAATGCAGCTTATTGCATTCTTTACATCCATAACAGGGCAGAAAGCTATCAATAATTTTATGAAGAATGGCCAGCAGCTTTTCTATCCCGATGCTGTTGCTGCAGATCTTCTGAGATAGCGGAAACACTGGAGAGAAAGTCATGAAATCTGCACTGGTACGCGCACTGAGTCTGCTTTTCTCCTTTGATCATGAAATTTATCAGATTGTCTCAGTCTCCCTGCGTTTGGCTTTTATTTCCACATTACTTGCATCTTTCATATCGATACCTCTGGGAATCCTGCTTGGGTTTTCCCGGACACGGACAGCCGGGATAATCCAGGTGATCTTCAGAAGCTTAATGGCCGTTCCAACTGTTGTGATCGGACTGTTTGTTTACTCATTGTTATCACGTTCAGGTGTTTTTGGAGGCATGGGGCTGCTGTTCAGTCCGGCAGCAATAATTATCGGACAGACTCTGCTTATTGTTCCAATAATCACATCGATGATGATCGGGGTGATTCAGGCTGTCGATCCCGTTCTAGTTGAAACACTGCAGACTTATTCGATCAAGAAGGGGCGTTATTATCTGATCATCCTTCGTGAGGTCCGTCTGCAGATGGTCCTGGCGATTGTATCCGGATTCGGACGCGTTATTGGAGAAGTCGGCATATCCATGATGCTTGGAGGTAATATCCGCTGGTATACACGGACAATCACCACCTCCATAGCCTTGGAAACAAGTAAAGGAAATTTTGAGCAGGGGCTGGCATTGGGAATTGTTTTGCTGGTGACCTCCCTGGGTATCAACATCATACTGCAGGCAGGAGTCCGGCATGAGTAACGGGAAGAGTATAGTCCTCAAAGATATTCATTTTTCCTATGAACCGCATGAGCCTGTTGTCGTTATCGGTGAAATATCTTTCGATCCGGGAATGATTTCGGTAATACTGGGAGGTAACGGTACCGGTAAAACTACCCTGCTCAAAATTATAGCTGGTATTTTGACACCGCAGAGCGGAACTGTTTCCCTGAGTCAAGGCCGTATATCAGATGATTCAATTTATATCCATCAGGATCCATATCTGCTTAAAGGAAGGGTGGATCAGAACCTTACTCTGCTTCTGCCAGGACTGAGAAGGCACGGAAAACATAATACGGATGAATCAGTCGGGTCTCTCCTGGATTCGTGGGGTCTGTCGGGTTTTGCGGGGCGCCATACCCATACGCTGTCGGGTGGTGAAAAAAAACGGGTGGCCGTTGCTTGTGCCATGGCTGCGGACAGATCGGTTGTACTCATGGACGAACCTACTGCACATATGGATTCAGAGAGTATTCATACTCTGGAGCAGCAGATCAGAGCTTTAAAGGAAGCGGGCAAGACCGTTATCATCACCACTCATAACCATGAATTCGCATTCCGTATTGCCAATTCTGTATGGGAGATGGATAACGGAACCCCCCATAAACAGGAATTTATTTGTTTCCGTGGAAACATAACCGGCAGTGATGAATATTTCAGTTATTTCAGAAGTGGGTTGATAGAGCTGAAAGTAGTCCAGACAGATCGGGAAGTATCTACGGCAGTCATAGCAGGTTCTGATATTATCATATCCCGGCACGAATTAGACAGCAGTGCCCGCAACACGTTACATGGCACGATACGAACTGTAGAAAAGCAGGAAACCCTTGTTATTCTAACAATCGATTGCGGGCAGCTTCTGAGGATTCCTGTTACCAGAAAATCGGTTGAAACTATGAAGATAGGTCCCGGAAGTGATGTGTGCGCAGTGTTCAAGGCTTCAGCCGTAAGGCTCTACTGATGAGAATTCACACCAGCCTGCGGAAAGATTCCCGCCGGCAGAAAACATCCGAACCGAAAGAGCAGAAGATGGAGATGGAAATGAAACATATTGCAATGATGAATCACAGAGAAGCTGAACGAATTATCCAGAATCAGAGTATCCCTGTTAAAACAGAACAGATCGAGCTCTCTGAAGCACTAGGACGCTATCTGTCCGAGTCTGTCGTGTCACCAATTGACTCACCGCCTTTCAGTAAAGCTGCCATGGATGGGTTTGCCGTGTTTGACGGTGAATCCAATACTCCCGGTACCCGCTGGAAAGTTCTGGAAACAATAGCTGCCGGTGATGTGCCGGAAAAAAAGCTGAGGAAAGGCTTCTGTGCCAGGATTATGACGGGAGCGATGGTACCTGAAGGCACTGGAAGAATTCACAGGATTGAATATACGAGAACGTATGCTGCCAGTGATAAAAATGCCGGTAATACAGCAGCTGGTGAAATTGTCGAAGTGATTACAGCCGAAAAAGGCAGCAATCTTATCATGAAAGGTGAGAACACTCATGCTGGCGCAGTTATACTGAATCCTACCCGACTGCAGGCAAAGGAGATCGGCATACTGGCGGCCTCGGGAACAGGGATGATTTCAGTGAACCGCCGGCTGACAGTCGCTACCGTCACGACCGGCAGTGAGCTGAGGGAACCGGGCGAACCACTGGCTTCGGGTCAGATATATAATAGCAACAAATATCAGCTGGGAGCTCAGATAGAAGAGTGCGGGTGCAAACTGAATTCTCTGGGAACAGTTGCTGACAGTGCCGAAGCACACAGAGAATATCTTGAAATGGGATTGAACGGATCTGATATCCTGATCATCACCGGTGGAGTTTCAATGGGAGATTTTGATTTAGTTCCGGGGGTTCTGGAGGAGCTGGGTGCCGATATACTGTTTCATGGATTGAAGATCAAACCTGGAAAACCGCTGCTTTTCGGAAGAAAAAGCAATACCCTCGTATTCGGTATGCCCGGAAACCCGGTATCGTCCTTTGTCTTATTCGAAATATATGTAAAACCCCTGATATATTCACTTAACAGAATACCGTATCAACCTCGGCTGCTTAATGCCGAATTATCGGAATCGATCAGCAGAAGAGATGTAGAACGTCACGAATTCCGTCCGGTATCATTGAGAAATGTAAAGGGCGAAACATTTGTGGATCCTCTGCAATATCATGGATCCGCTCATCTCAACGGACTGCGGGATGCCGATGGACTAATGGAAATACCGTCAGGCATAACCGGCTATGAAAAGGGGGCAAAAATTGCTGTCAGACTCCTTTAACAGACCGATTTATTACTTGCGACTTGCAGTTACCGGTGCATGCAACCTGAAATGCAGTTATTGTGCTCCTGATAATTCCGGTATGTGTGAAAAAGGGGGAACTCTCACTGCCGGCCAGCTGAAGGCAATAATTAGCGCAGCAGGCAGAGTCGGTTTTACAAAACTGCGTTTCACCGGTGGAGAACCTCTTGTGCGTAAAGACCTTATTGAACTTATAGAATATGCTGCAGGCTGGAAGGTCTATAAATATATAAGTATGACAACCAACGGAACTCTTCTTGCCCCACTCGCAGTAAAGCTGCATCGTGCGGGGTTGAACTCGGTCAATATTTCTCTCGATTCTCTGGATGCGGAGCGCTACGCACACATAACGGGAGGAGGGCGACTGCAGAATGTTCTGGATGGAATAACAGCTGCGAAAGAGGCCGGATTTGAGTGTATAAAAATAAACAGCGTCGTCGGCGTACATACAACTCAGGCAGAGGTGCTGGAGCTTGCCGCCTTCTGCCAGGAACAGGGGCTGATACACCAACGGATTAAAGAGTACCGTCTGTATGAAAAAAAGGTGGATGATCCATCTTTTGACAGGCCTCCCCGCTGCGGGGGATGCAATCGAATCAGGGTGACATCCGATGGTTATATCAAGCCATGTTTACATGGTGATGAAGAGATACCGATTGATTTCTCAGATGTCGAAAGTTCATTGCAGCTGGCTGTTCTGCACAAGCCCCGAAATGGGGGAGACGGTACAAATCGGCCGATGGTGCAGATAGGAGGATAACGATGAATAACAGGTTCAGCCACCTCGATACCGAGGGTAGAGCGAAAATGGTGGATGTTTCACAGAAGAGTATAGTGAAGCGCACGGCAAAAGCCGGCGGGTATATCCTGCTCCAACCGGAAACTGTGGCCATGATACGGGAAGGATCGGTGCCGAAGGGTGATATTTTTACAACCGCCAAACTGGCCGGGATCATGGCAGCCAAGCGAACATCCGAGCTTATTCCATTGTGCCATCCGATTATGACGGATGCTGTCAATATGACATTCACTCTGACTGCCGACAGGGTTATGATTGAATCAACCGCAGTTTGCAGAGGCCGGACCGGAATTGAAATGGAAGTTCTTACGGCAGTATCGGTGGCAGCTCTTACTATTTATGATATGTGCAAGGCAGTGGATACACAGATGGAAATCGGTGGTATTCACTTGATTGAAAAGAAAAAGATAAAGGAGCTGGTGGATGAAAATACACAGTATTGCTGATTCTGCTCCCATTCATGGGGAGTTCAGGATCGTATCGGTAAATATTTCTGAGAGAAAGGGTGTGCGCAAGAAACGGGTGTCTGCAGTGGAACTTACAGAAGGTCATGGTATTGTTGGGGATGCCCATGCCGGTCCCTGGCATCGACAGGTCTCTCTTCTTGCGGATGAGGATATAGATATCATGCGCGATAAGGGTGTCGAACTGGATTGGGGAGATTTTGCCGAAAACATCACGACCCGGGGAGTCGTCCTGCACGAACTTCCGGTGGGAGCCAGAATTATTATCGGTACAGTTGAACTGGAGATTACGCAGATTGGGAAAACTTGTCATTCGGATTGCGAGATAAGAAAATTGGTGGGAGATTGTATCATGCCGCGCCGCGGTATTTTTGCCAGGGTTGTCAAGGGAGGGCGTATAACAGATGAAAGTAGCGGTTATTACCATTTCTGACAGAGCCTATGCCGGAGTATACGAAGACAGGTCAGGCCCGGAAATAGTCAGGATATTAAGGGAGCTGCCGGATGATGACTTGTCCTCTATGGAAATTTATACAACGGTTATTCCGGATGACCCCAAGCTGCTCAGCGAAACCTTCGATTCACACAGTATGTGCGATGTCATTATCACAACAGGGGGTACCGGTATTGGCCCGAGAGATTTCACCCCTGAAATTACCAATCAATGGTGTGAAAAGATGGTGCCGGGAATAGCCGAAGCGTTGCGGGCAATGTCTCTGCGGGAGACAATGTCTGCAATGTTGTCGCGTGGTTCTGCAGGCATCAGGGGAAAAACACTTGTTGTTAATTTTCCGGGATCGGTGAAAGCCGTTAAATCCTGTACTCGTTTTCTTGCACCGCAGCTGCGGCATGCCGTGAAAATGATGCATGGGGAAGGGCATTGAGGTCAATATCAAGCGACCTGCTGACTATGCTGTCTAATGTCTTTAGTTAACACCTTTTGCCGGAATAAGGAAATAGTGCTTTCAAACAATCTGCAGTATGGTTTTGTTTTGATTATAAGCGTATACTATACGTTGTATTCCTGCAGTTGATGATTCAACTCCGTAATGCAACTAATATAAAAAGTCGGTGAAAAGAATGAAAGAGAATAATAAGTTGTCACGATGGGCGGCTTTCACGATAGTGCTCATGCTGCAGATATCCGGTGCCTTATATTCCCAAACTATCAGCAATCCTGTTCGTACTGTAAGAGCTGGTTCAGAAATTGGCTATCCACCCTATTCGATAGTAACTGAAGAGGGGGAAGCTGATGGATTTTCTGTAGAATTACTGCATGCCGCCCTTCATGCTATGCATTATGAGGTAACCTTCAAAGTAGATGAGTGGACAGTAGTCAAGAATGATCTGGAGATTGGTGAGGTAGAAGTACTGCCTTTAGTTGGCCGTACCCCTGAGCGGGAAGAAATCTTTGATTTTACTGTTCCCTATCTTACCATGCACGGAGCAATTGTTACTCATAAAGATAACACGCAGATCTATTCACAGTCAGATTTGGCTGGTAAAACCATTGCAGTATTGGCAGGTGATAATGCTGAAGAGTTCGTTCGCAGAACCATGCCGGATACAACTATTGTAACAACACAAACGTTTTTAGACTCCTTACTGTTAGTCTCAGAAAAACAAGTGGATGCGGTAATAATCCAGCAGCTGGTAGCTTTACAGTTAATCAATGAATACCAACTGGATTCAATAAAAATAGCAGGTCCCCCCATACAAGAGTTCTCCCAATCTTTCTGTTTTGCGGTACAGGAAGGTAATAAGGACCTGTTGGCAATATTAAACGAAGGGCTTGCTCTGGTACTAGCAGACGGCACATATGAGCGGCTCTATGCAAAATGGTTTACCCCTATTATCTCATTAAGCAGAATCTCTGAAAGGATTGTCATCGGGGGTGATAAAGACTATCCTCCGTATGAATTCCTAGATGAGAATGGCGAGCCGACGGGATTCAATGTTGAGCTGACACTAGCTGTCGCTGAAGAGTTAGGGATTACAGTTGATATAGTATTGGATACCTGGTCAAACACCTACCAGAGACTTATCAATAATGAAATTAATATGATTCAAGGGGTCTTTTATTCTCTGGAAAGAGATCAGACCTTCAGCTTTTCCCAACCGTACCTTGAAGTCCCGCATGTAATTATTACTCGAAAAGGCGAATTATCAGATGTTACAGCAATGGATGAATTGGCAGGCTATCGTATCATTGTCATGGAACAGGATATCATGCATCAACGGGCAATTGAATTTGGGTATGACTCTCAGCTGATTCTTGTCTCCTCCCAGGAAGAGGCCTTGAGACTTCTTTCTTCAGGGGAAGGTGATTGTGTATTAGCTGCAGAAATACCAGCCTTATACTGGATCAAAGAAAACAAGTGGAAGAATCTTGATATTAGGGCTCGTATTGCTGTTCCTGAATATAATTATGCAGTGCTGGAGGGAAGTGCGGAAGAGAGTGTTCTACGCCAGCTTTCTCAAGCACTCGTAACACTGAAAGCAAAAGGTACATATCATTCGATTTACTCCAAATGGTTTGGTGTGTACGAGAAAACCCCATCAACATTTTTTAATTTTTTACGGACTTTTTCCTTCATTTTTGTGGGAGTGCTGGTTGTTGTGCTGCTGATCATATTGTGGTCTGTGATGCTGCGCAGGCAAGTTCGGCTGAAAACAAGATTACTGAAAATATAATCCGAAGAACTGTCAGTCAGGATGAAAGAGAAAGATGAGGCCGAAGGGCGAATTCGGGCGAGTGAAAAACGGTTCAGGGATTATATAGAACACTCACCTATAGGAGTATTCATCTGTAATGAAACGGGGGATTATCTGGAAGTTAATAACGCTGCCTCAATCCAAACCGGATATACTCAAACAGAGTTACTGAAGATGAATATACGCGACATGGTACCTCCCGACAAAGTAACGTCTGCCCGGCAGTCATTTCAGCAGCTTAATGAGAAAGGATCATTTACTCATACTCAGTTATATCAGCGTAAAGATGGAAGTAAAGGCTATTGGTCCATCAGTGCTGTAAAGCTTTCTGATACTCGGTTTTTGGGATTTACCACTGATATTACCGAACTGAAACAAGCTGAGGCAGCAATCCTTTCGGAACGCGAACGGTTGGCTGTCACGCTCAGAAGCATCGGCGATGGAGTTATCACCACTGATATCGAAGGAAACGTAACATTAATCAACAAAGTAGCTGAAAATTTAACCGGGTGGAGTCTAAAAGAAGCTGTTGGGAAAAGCTTAAGTGAAGTGTTTCACATAATACACGAAAATACCGGATTACCGGTGAGAAGTCCGCTGGAACGGGTTATAGAAACGGGTATGGTAGTGGAATTGGAAAACCACACATTGTTATTGGCAAAAGATGGAGAGAGAAGAATAATTGCTGACAGCGGGGCTCCGATCTTTGATTCATCCAGCAGCATGATTGGTATGGTGCTGGTATTCAGGGATATGACAGATGAATACAGAATCCAGGAGCAGCTTCAGCAAACTGCAAAACTGGATTCGCTTGGAGTGCTTGCCGGTGGAATAGCGCATGATTTTAATAATCTTCTCAGCGGTATATTCGGGTATGCCCAATTGGCAAAAGAGAGTGCCGATAATGGAGAAGAATGCGGCAAGTATGTTGATGAGATACTGCATGTTTTTAATCGAGCTAAAGATTTGACCCAGCAGCTGCTGACATTCTCCCAGGGGGGAAAGCCGGTGCTCAAAACTCAGGAAATTGGAAATTTGATCAAAGATAGCACCTCTTTTGCATTATCCGGATCGAACATCCGCAGCTCTTTCACTATTCCGGAAACTCTATGGCTGTGTGATATTGATGAGAATCAGATAGGACAAGTTGTAGACAATATCGTGCTCAATGCCCAGCAGGCAATGCCGCTAGGTGGAACTATTCACATTACTGCAGAGAATGCATACATCAGAAAAGATCAAATTCTTCCGCTTGTTGAGGGAGAATATGTTCACATCGCTATAACTGATACCGGAATTGGTATAAAAGAAAACCTGCTTCCAAAGATATTTGACCCATTCTTTACTACCAAGCAGAAAGGAAACGGGCTTGGACTGGCTACCAGCTATTCGATCATGAGAAAGCATGATGGAGCAATTACGGTCAACTCTAACCATAATGAAGGGTCAATCTTTCATCTGTATATCCCCCGCTCGTCAAATCACACCATACAGGAACATTCCGGCAAGACTGTTAAGCATACAGGAACAGGAATCATACTGATATTAGATGATGAGAAAATTCTTCGTAATATCGTGGGGGAGATGTTACGGAGGATGGGGTATACGCCTATAGAGGCTGCCGACGGTATAGAAGTTATGGAAATCATACAAAAACAGCTTGAGAATTTTGATCAATCAGGTGATCCGGCACAACAACTGAAAGCGGCAGTTTTTGATCTGACAATTCCCGGTGGTATGGGAGGAAAAGAGACCGTACAGAAAGTAAGGGAATTGCTCCCCGATTTACCCATATTCGCTGCAAGCGGGTATTCGAATGATGCAATCATTTCTGAACCTGAAGACTATGGGTTTACCGGTAGTTTGGTTAAGCCGTTCAAAATGGAGGACCTGGCGCAATTGTTGGCTGAACATCTTCAGTAACCAGTTGTTGTAAGTGCCGAATTATGCAGAAGCTCCTAAGCCCTGTTTGCCGCAAGGTTTGAGATGCGCCAGCGGCTTGTTCGTAATAAAAAAACTACCCGCTTATCCAGATTATTATCGTAAGCAGCAGGAACAAAACCGCTGTCGCAATTTTACCTGCAATAATATTGCGGCTGAACCAATTAGTTATGTTCTTCTGAGAGACCCCTGCCAGAGCCAGCCCGAAAAGCAGTATAAGGGGAGAGATAAACGCTGCATTGTAGAGGATAAGCCAGAAAAATGCTCCGGCATCGTAGCCGCTTTGGACCATATACGCAATAGTAGGAAAATATATCTGTCCTGTGCAGGCCAATTCAAGAAGTGCCACAAGTATTCCTGTAACAAAAAGTGCTGGAAACAGCAGACGGCTGGTGCTCTCTTTTTTCTGAGTTCTCCGTATAGCGGCATGAATACGCTTTTTTATCCCGGATGGGAGCTGCAGCAGCATCGAGCCGGCATTTCCTGTTTTCTTAATCAGATACACATCTCTAACCGAGAGCAGAGCCAGGGTAAGGGCTGCAGCCGAAAAGAGATACCGCATCACCTGGCGGAGTACCGTCAGATTCCCCGCCGCCTGGAAAACTGTGAATAACCCCAGACCGATGATGAAATAGGCTGCAAACACTCCTGCAATGAATCCTGATCCTGCAAGAATCATCCTTCTTTTTGTTCCGCCCTGCAAGGCAATCCACGAGATGAAAAACAGCATTGTTGCAAAGGCGCAGGGATTTACTCCGTCTACAAGTCCGGCAAGAAACACAGGAAGAACAGCCAGAGTCAAACCTTCCTGTCCATCATTTTGTGGTGCCATTTCTCTTTTAGGAAGATATTCGCCATTTTCCGCAGTATAGAGCAGTTCATCGAGAACTCCCTGTTCAACAGCACTGTTGCCCTGATAGACATTATTACCGATGATCATTACAGGAGAGAAAGTATAACTGTATCCCATCTCTTCGAGTCTTTTTTCACATTGTTCGAATCCTGATTTTGACAGCACATTAATATAGGCGACTTCTGCGGTTATTCCGGAGGCTTCCTCAGCTGCAGGCAATATTTTTGTATCAAATACGTCACAATGTGAGCATCCGATGTCTCCGTAATACTCGATTGAGACTCTCTGCAGCACGTTTTCGGCAGAAATGCTCAGCATAGCCGACAAGAGGAGAAAGAGAAGGAGAAGAAGGATACTGATTCTTTTCATGCTCACACCCGATAAAAAAATAACTCCCTGTATAACAAGGAGCTGTTTTCAAGAACGAATACCGGCGATCGGACTTGAACCGATACAGAGTTACCCCCAATAGATTTTGAGTCTATCGTGTCTACCAATTTCACCACGCCGGCAACTGAGAACAAACAATATACCATTTAAAAAAAATTATCAATAAGTTACTGCCCTTTCAAAAAAATCTGTTTTGAAACATCAATCTTGGAACTGGGGCTATGTGTGTTTTTTCAGAAAAATGTAATTTTCGGATGAAGTATTTGCTTTTGTTTACAGAAGCCGATTATTCAGTATATACTTTTACGCAGTAAGGAAGGTTTGTAAAATTGGTTTCAGGAGGTGTCTGTTGGGAAAAATGTTCGCTCCGACTTTTTTTGCATTGGTATATATTGCACTAATGGCTGTTTATATACGATTTGTTCTTATACTTCCTATTCCCGTTTTTTATAGGGTTATTGGAGCACTGGTACTCTCTTCGTTTATTGTTACCATGGGGTACCTATTGATGAGAAGACATAAAGAGATTCAAGAGGAGGATTCTGATGATCTTAGTAAATACTGATTTCATATCCGGTAAAGAAATTGAAACAATCACAGTTGTAAAGGGATCAACCATTCAATCAAAGCATATAGGAAGAGATATTATGGCTGGCCTTAAAACCATCATA
>JADHUD010000050.1 GCA_016784705.1 Spirochaetia bacterium
CTTCTACAATGACTATAACATGCTGATAGATTTGTCGAAGCAAGTCATTAGTCAGCAGGGCTCTGATTTTGACTCCCAGCATGATTCGAGCGCATTCTTTTTCGATATATCGATGCTTTTCGAATATTTCATCCGGAAGCTCATCAAACGAGATGGGGTCCGCCTGCTCAGCAAGTTCGAGCAACGCTATGAAATACCGGCCGGTGCTCTCGGCAGCTATATGCGTAAACTTGAACCTGACCTTGTCTTTGAGAGCGATGGCGGCCTTTACGTCTTTGATGTGAAGTATAAAGCTTTTGATCCACAATTCGGGGTCAAGCGTGAGGATCTTTTCCAGCTGCACACATACATAGGTCAGTATGGAAATGGAGCCTCAATAAAGGGGTGCGGCTTTTTTTACCCGATATCAGATGAAAGATGGTCTGCTCTCAATCTGGATAAAACGCAGGGGCTGATTTCTGATGCTATTCGCCAGCAGGGGCAAGATATCCCGTTTCATGTCCTTTTCTTGAAAATCCCTGACAATACATCTCTTGATTTTAACAGGCTCATGAGCGAACAGTGTCGTATGTTCATTGATACTATCCATTCGAAAATACTGATTAAGGAGAAGATTGCTGCATGGGCATAGATAAAACATCCAGAGCCCAAGGATGCCTGCTTGGCCAGCTTGCTGGTGATGCGCTGGGGAGTCTGGTTGAGTTTAGTCCCCGGGAGAGATACGGCGCAGCTACCCCAATGGTGTTCGAGAGCTGGCGGATGGCGGCACATGGAATACCATTGCAGGTCAGCCGACCGATGATTCCGAGATGGCGCTGCTTGCTGGCTCGGATGCTGGTGAAAACCGGCTCTTATGAACCAGAGGCAGCTCAGAAGGAATATTAGTTCTGGTTTAGTTCAGTTCCTTTTGAAGTCGACACGTCATTTCGGTATGCCGCCGCTGTTGATTTGTTTGGTGATCGTTGGTTTTGGGACATCTGTTTCCGAAATGGTCGTTTCTGCACTAGAGTCGGTCTATGGAAATGCGGGAATTGATACAGTATTTGTTCTCTATTTCGGGAAAATGAAGAGAATTAATTTTTTCTCGGAGTCCGATAATCAAAAGGGATTAAATGTCGTGTAAGAGGTTGAATAAACTTGTTTTATGGATGTTTGAAGTATGGGAGAATGAATTGGAGTAAGGCTCTGCTCCTTCCACCATTTTGAAAAAGACAACCTATCTCTCCTGAGTGATTCTCCTGGACAGACATTATCGCTTTCGAATGAGAGAATTCAGAGAAGCAGTGCCGTCAACTGTTGTATCTTCAAGCTTTTTTGGGTATACTCGAACCGCTGATTATCAAATAAAGAGTTTTTCGATAGTTGTTTGAAGTTGTCTGAATTTTTCGATCATATTGATACTATCAAAAAATTTATGAAAGCCATTTTTGGAATTATAGATTTTGTAAATGGTTTAGAGTCAAATACAATCAATCTGTATTAATACTAATGACTCGAAAATAATCACAAATAATACAATTCATGGAGTGTTTTCATTATGAGTAACAAAAAAATGGTTACTATTGACGGGAATACCGCGGCCGCACACGTAGCATATGCTTTCAGCGAAGTAGCAGCGATATATCCCATTACCCCGTCTTCACCGATGGGCGAGTATACCGATTCCTGGGCCAGTACCGGAAAACTTAATGTTTTTGGGAAAAAGGTTGATGTAATAGAGATGCAGTCGGAAGCAGGTGCGGCAGGAGCCGTTCACGGAGCATTGAGCGGCGGAGCTTTAACTACAACCTATACAGCTTCACAGGGACTTCTCCTTATGATACCGAATATGCATAAAATTGCCGGAGAAATGCTGCCGACAGTTTTTCACGTATCTGCACGATCCCTAGCAGCACAGTCATTATCAATCTTTGGTGACCATTCAGATGTTATGTCTACCAGAAATACCGGATTTGCCATGACAGCAGCGTCATCAATCCAGGAAACTATGGACATGGCTCTGGTTGCACACCTTTCAACACTAAAAACCCAGGTTCCTTTTCTGAGTTTTTTTGATGGTTTCAGAACATCACATGAAATTCAGAAGGTTGAAGAGATCTCTTTTGATGATATTCAGAGTCTGATAGAACCTGAATATATTGAACGGTTCAGAGACCGTGGAATGCGGCCGGAAAAACCGGTAATAAAAGTTTCCGCTCAGAACCCGGATGTATATTTCCAGGGCCGTGAAACTATTAATAAGTATTACGATGCTGTTCCCGCGATTGTTCAGGATTACATGAATAAGGTAGCAGAATTGACTGGACGAAGTTATCACCTCTTTGATTATGTGGGAGATCCTGAAGCAGAGAAAATCATTATATCAATGGGTTCTTCCTGTGATACTATTGAAAGAGCTGTAGCCTATCTGAATGCGCGCGGTGAAAAAGTCGGTGCCATAAAAGTGCGGTTATATCGGCCTTTCTCAGTAAAAGATTTTGTTGATGCAATTCCTGCAACAGTAAAGAAAATTGCAGTTCTTGACAGAACCAAAGAACCCGGCTCAATTGGCGAACCTCTTTTCCTTGATACGGTAGCAGCTCTTGCAGCTTCCGGCAGGGGAGATATTAAAGTTATCGGCGGACGATATGGTTTATCAAGTAAGGAATTTACTCCTTCACACGTTAAAGCAGTATTTGATCATGTTGATGGTAAAGGTTTCCATGATTTTACCGTCGGAATCAACGATGACGTAAGTTTTAAATCTGTAACGGTGAAAGAATCGATCAACGTAGCATCGGATGATGTGATTTCCTGCATGTTCTGGGGGCTTGGATCTGACGGTACCGTTGGTGCGAATAAAAACTCAATCAAAATTATCGGTGAAAACACCGACATGAACGCACAGGCTTACTTTGTGTATGACTCAAAGAAATCCGGCGGTGTAACCACTTCTCACCTTCGCTTTGGTAAGAGTTCTGTTAATATGCCATGGCTTATTGAAAGGGCAGACTTTGTTGCCTGTCATAATCCGGCATATCTTGGCCGGTACGATATGCTTGGTCCTTTGAAAGAGGGCGGCGTATTTTTCTTGAATTCGGAAATTGATTCATCTGAAGTTTTTGATCACCTGACAATAGCCGATCAGCAGCTGCTGATTGACCGGAAGATTAGATTTTACAATATTAATGCGGTAAAAATTGCTGAAGAGGTTGGATTGGGAGCAGCACGAATTAATACAGTCATGCAGGCTGCATTCTTTAAAATTTCCGGGGTACTCCCGGAGGATCAGGCAATTGCACTGGTAAAGAGTGCCATCAAGAAGACCTTCAGCAGAAAGGGTGAAGATATTGTCAACATGAACTGGGCTGCTGTAGATGCTGCATCCGCAGCGCTTGAGGAAGTAAAAATACCTGCATCCATTGAACGTTCCTATACACCTCCTAAGCTGATTGCTGATGACGCAAATGCTTTTGCAAAAGCAATTATTGAACCTATTATGCATATGAAAGGTGATGATATTCCGGTTTCAAGCATGTCATTTGACGGGGTCCTACCCCTTGGTACTGCAAAACTGGAAAAACGCGGGGTTGCCCCAAGAGTGCCAAAATGGATACCGAACGTTTGTATTCAGTGTAACCAGTGTGTACAGTCTTGTCCTCATGCAGCAATTCGTGCGAAACAAATTGATCCTGAAGATATGAAAGCAGCTCCGGAAGGATTCGAAGTTCTGAAATCAAACACTAAAAACGACCGTGAACTGCTGTTCAGAATTCAGGTCTACACTGAAGACTGTCAGGGATGCGGTGTGTGTGTAGAGACTTGTCCTGCTAAGGTTAAGGCTCTTGAATTCAGTACACTGGATATTGAGAGAGAAGATGGACAGGTTGAAAAAGCTGCTTACTTTGATGCCCTCGAAGACAACGTTCTTGACGGGGTTTCAGAGACAACTTTAAAAGGAATGCAGTTCAAGAAACCATTATTTGAGTTCTCAGGTGCCTGTGCCGGTTGCGGGGAGACTCCCTATGTTAAACTTATGACCCAGATTTGCGGTGAAAGAATTGTTGCAGCAAATGCGACAGGCTGTTCATCAATATATGGTGGAACTTTTCCGACCATTCCGTACTGTACCAGAGCAGATGGACGCGGTCCGGCATGGGGCAACTCATTATTCGAAGACAATGCAGAATATGGTTTTGGTATGCGGCTGGCAATAGACAGCAACCGAACTCTGCTGCGGGCAAAAGTTGACCGGCTTCTGGAAATGGGAACAACTCCTGAACTTACAGAGGTTCTTAATGCAAGTATTGAACTTTGGGATGATACAACTGAAGCCGGTATTCAGGCCCAGAATAATGTTGTTGCTGCACTTATGTCAGCAGCAGCTTCCGCATCCGGTGAGGCTAAAGATATTCTGGCTAAAATTGCAGAGTTGAAAGATTACTTTATTGATAAGAGTGTATGGATTATTGGTGGTGATGGATGGGCATATGATATCGGATACTCCGGTGTTGACCATGTTGTTGCCTCCGGCCGGGATGTAAATATTCTTGTCCTTGATACCGAGGTTTATTCTAATACAGGCGGCCAGGCTTCTAAAGCAACCCCTATCGGTGCTGTTGCAAAGTTTGCCAATGCCGGTAAGAATCTTCCTAAGAAAAATATGGGATTTATGTGTATGAGCTATGGGCATGTATATGTAGCTTCTATTGCACTTGGTGCCAATAGGAACCATGCACAAAAAGCTATGATGGAAGCGGTTAATTACAAAGGGCCGTCGATCATTTTTGCATACTCACCCTGTATTAATCATGGTATTGATATGAGTAAATCACAGCTTGAGCAGAAACTTGCCGTTGAAGCCGGTTACTGGCCGCTTTACAGATTTAACCCTGAAGAAGAAGAGGGAAAGAAATTTTCCTGGGACACAAAAGAACCAAAAAGCGACTATGTTGAGTTCATCAAGACTGAACGGAGATATACTGCTCTTTACAAAACCAATCCAGAACATGCGGATGAACTGTTTGAAAAAGCAGCAGTGGATGCCAAGAAGAGGATGAAGTTTTATAAAGACATGGGTGAAATTATGTAAGTTGGCTGAAACCATGATACATGAGTTTCTTGTTATAGTGTAAAGCGAGTACGAAAGAGCTGCCTCAACGGGGGCAGCTCTTTTATTCAAAAAATATGGACAGGTTGCCTGTTTCTGTCTTCCTGTGCTAACCCCAGTTCTTCAGCATCTTCTGAACTGATCGATCCATTTCTTTGTACATTGCAGCAAGTTCCTCAGCGTTTTTTTGATGATAGGTGTTTGTATGAAAGGTATCATCAGCACTGCATCGCAGAATTTTTCCTGGAATTGGCTTTTTCTTTGGATATCCAAAACAGAGCAAAGTTATTGGAAAAGTATATTTTGGAAGATTAAGTATTTCTGAAACAGATTCATAATTTTCCAGGATGTCTCCTATGTAACAGGATCCGATTCCCAGAGATTCAGCAGCTACAACAGCAGTCTGTGCAGCAACGAGGGCATCACACAGGCTGATAAAGAGGTCTCCGGTTAGGGGAGGCCGATACGGAATACCATTTTTGAGTCCCAGCTCAACTGCCCCGGAACTGATGAAATAATCTGCCCATTTCTGGTAATCAGCTAAAAAAACCCACACAAGCGGAGCTTTGGAGATCATCGGCTGATTATCGCAGAGAATTGCCAGCGTCTATTCGGTTTTTGATTCTATGTGTCTTGGAGAGAAAGCCCGGCAGATAAATTCCAATGTATGCTTAATTATTTTCTCATCTTCAGTAAAAACCTCATCACCGATAAATACTTTCATTCGTTCTTTATAATATTCAGATGCATATGAGAACTGTAGTGACCTAAATAGATTATCAAGATGAAAAGCAAAAATTCTTACATCAATGTCAGGATCAATGCATCCCGTTTTTTGCCCCTCTTCAATCATCAAAGCATAACAATGTGTTGAAACTGATTCCATCTGATACGTTAACTTTGTGACAAGTTCTTTATTTCCTTCAGTGGTTATCTCATTGTAGAGATTAATCATAACAGACTGTTCGCGGGAATGGATCTGAATAATTCGTAGAAGCGCTTCAACTTTATCATAAAAATTACCGTTCTCACGCATTACTGCATCAAGGGCTTCTGTCAGTAATGCAGCGCTCTGAGCACAGACGGTCAGAAAAAGGTTCTCTTTTGTTGAAAAATAATTATAAATTGAGCTGATGCTTACTCCTGCTTTTCCGGCAATCACATGTATATTCGCTGCAGAATAACCGAGGGCGGAAAACTCTTCAGAAGCGGCTTTCAGTACAGAATGTTTTTTTTCATCAGATATATTATCAAAAACGGGTGTATGATATTTCATATTCATGTTACTGCGTATAGTATATGAAAAAGCTGTTATTTACAATATTTGCCTGGCAGGTATGCCGTGCTGGGAAAGATTGTGTGATAGAGTTTTTTGATAAAAAATTTTCTTATTTCACTATAAGTAATTATATATCATCAAAAACTTCACTATAAGGTGATTCTTTCAAAATTAATAATTTTGAAAGAACCTCGATAGTATAAAAAAGTTTTATGCAAACTGGAAGTAACCGGGAGAAATAATGGAAAAATCTTTTAAAGTATACAAATATCGATGGGTTGTTTTGGCTGCCTACATGCTTTTAGCTGTTGTGATACAGGTTCAATGGCTGACCCATGCACCAATTGCCCGGGCCGCTGAAGTGTTTTATGCCGGTCAGTTTAATCCGGATTCACTGTTCAATATTGATTTTATTGCTATGTCCTATATGCTGGTATTTCTGGTAATGTGCATTCCAGCCTCCTACATAATAGATACCTTCGGCATAAAAACCGGTCTTGGAATTGGTGCTCTTATGACGGCTTTGTTCAGTCTTCTGAAAGGGGTTTATGGATCTAACTTTACGATAGTAGTTATAGCCCAAATCGGCCTGGCTGCGGCTCAACCCTTTATTATTAATGCAGTAACTGCCGTTACTGTCCGCTGGTTTCCGCTCCGGGAGAGGGGTATGGCTGCGGGATTTTCTGCTCTTGCGCAGTGTCTTGGAATAATAGCTGCTATGGCTGTTACACCTCTTCTGGTTGTAAATGCACCGGACCAGGCGGATTATGGGAGGGGTATAGATACTATGCTGTTATGGTACGGTATTGTTACTGCAATTATATCAGTTATTGCATTTGTTCTGATTAGAGAAAAACCGCCAACATCTCCTTCAGCTATCGAGTATAAGCACACGAACTTTTTTGCAGGTTTTACCTATATTTTTAAGAATAGAAGTATGGTAATAACTCTCTTGCTCTTTTTCATAGGGCTGGGGCTCTTTAATACGATAAGCTCTATGGTTGATTCTCTTGCCGGGTTTATCGGGGTATCAGACTCTGATGGTCTTATCGGGGTACTGATGCTGGTTGGCGGAGTCATAGGGGCAGTAGTGCTGCCGATACTTTCGGATAAGTTTAGAAAACGAAAAATATTTCTCGTTATCTGCATAATGGGCATGGTGCCGGGAGTTGCAGGATTGACCTTTGCCGGTGTTATCACTTCAAGTCCTGAAGCTGCTTATGTGATAGCACTAATCTCCTCTTTCTTTCTGGGGTTTTTTGTCATGAGTGCAGGACCAATTGGATTTCAGTATGCAGCTGAAGTAAGCTATCCTGCCCCGGAATCTTCTTCACAGGGAATGCTGCTGTTTGCCGGACAAATAACGGGCCTCGTTTTTACTGCAGCTATGAGTATACGGGATAATATGTACCTTAAAACTGTTATGAATATATTTGTAGTACTTGCTCTGGCTGCTGCAGTTTTAGTGCTTTTCCTGAAAGAGTCTCCAATGATTATTACTGAAGATGATAAAATAAAGGTAGAAACCGGGAAGTCCGGCGGCAGGTAACCGCTCAGGCTTCTCAGTGTTCTTTCCGGTCAGAACAACCTGATGAACTAGAAAACTCCTTCGAATGAGGTTCTGAAAGAGTGCTTTGTTCTGAAATCATCCTTGTTGTCCGGGCCGAATGCCAATAATATGTTATGCTTTTCTCCCAAAGTGAGAGGGACATCTTTATCATCACCGGAATTAACCGGCAGCGCAAATATAAGCTGTGTCCATCCATCTTCTTCAAGGCCGGAAATCAGGCGGACATCATCAGTTCCTCCTAATCCGGTATCAGGAGCATGGGAAAAAGAGCTGTTGCCAAAATCATCCCGTATCACCGCATCTCCGGAATTAACATACCCTATGACAAATTGTGCATCTTTCATTATTTGCGAGGGATCGAAACCTACCGCAATCCATCCGGTAGTCTTTGCTTGTAAGATAAATTCTATCTCATCGCCGGTTTCGGATACTTTCCATTCAAGAGATATATTATCAAAAGAAGCAGACGTAATTGCATCAGCAACAGCATTTTCTCCGTTCAAGGAAACTTCTGGCGGGTTTTCTTTGTTACCGGATGCTGAAAGAAGGCTTATGGACATTGCAAAAATGGCCACATAAACTAATATTTTTTTCATAAAATTACTCCTTAAAGGTGAGACATGTATAACATGCCGATGTCTTACCTTATCAGTAATGTAATAAAAACATGACCATATCGGCAACTGAAGTATCAGAAAGAGTGTTTAAATAACAGTGTACTAGTCCAGCAGAATTTTTACGGCGGTATGCTCATCAGTTATAATGGTATCAATTATCCCTGTTTTTAATGCGGCTGTTAATGCGCCGGTTTTTTGAGATCCGCAGGCTACTGCTATAATCGGTATTTGCTGTAAAATCTGCAGTGAGATCCCGACAATACGCCTGTTAACCGGGATATCGGGAAATATTCCCTCAGCAGTAAAGTGGTATCCGCATACATGACCAATAATTCCCTGTTCTATCAATTCTGCTGATTCCTGTTTCGAGAGAAAACCGGCACTCACCAGGGGGCTGTTTTCGGGTACATCAGAACTAATCCCGACTATGGCATTAGTAAGCAGGGGTGTTTTCCTGATGATTTTTGCAATTCCCGGCTCATGTATAAGCATGTTATGAAGAGATTCACTCTGCACTATAATAGGTGCAGGCAGAATGTGATAGGATCCCTGAAGCCTGACAGCCATTGATCTTGCAATTTCGAAGCCGTCATAGTTTGCATTTTCAGCACTTGTTCCGCCAACCATCTGAATGACTTCGACACCGGATAGATTCATATACGGCATATGGCGTACAACCTGAAAAAGAGCCGATCCCCATGCGATGCCAAGCCGGGAATTTTTCGTTAGAACAGACTGCAGATAGTATGCTCCTTTTTCTCCCACAGATTCAAGAGTGCTCTGATAATCATGCCTTGATTCTGCAATTAACGCCTGCCTGACAGGAAAATTTGCTGTCAGTCTGTCTGCCAGTGCTCCAGCTGAATTGTCAGGTTCTGCAATCCTGATATCAACAATTCCCTCATCTTTGCACCGCTTGAGAAGGTTTGATATTGTAGGACGTGAAAGACGAAATTCAGCGGCAAGCTGCTGTTGTGAGAAACCATCGATATAATATCTTTTTGCAATTTTTACCAGATATGCTTTATCTTTTGGTTGTTTCATTTTTTTTCTCCGGAGTTACGTTTCGTGCGAACGTGATTCAAATTACCGCTGCATCATTCCGAGAACGGTTTTATAAATGCTCTCTTCAGTCGGAACTGCATACGCTTCAAGATTTTTATTATACGGGATAGGAACATCATAACCGCACAATCGTTTAACCGGTGAAGTCAGTGAGCAGAATGCTTCTGAATCGACGATGGTACTTACCAGTTCACCGCCGAACCCACCGGTTTTAACAGCTTCATGAACAACGAGAACTTTACCCGTTTTTTTTGCAGAATCAATAATTGTCTTACTGTCGAGCGGTACAAGTGTCCGCAAATCTACCACTTCCACTTTGATTCCCAGGGAGTGCAGCCTTTCTGCAGCTGCCAGGCTTAGATGTACCATCCGCCCATAGGTAATTATAGAGAGATCTGCCCCCTCCTTTTTTATATCAGCTTTACCCAGAGGGATGAGGTGATCTTCAGAGAATTCTTTTTCAGGGACTTCACCGATAACCGGGTAGAGTAATTTCTGCTCAAAAAAAACTACTGGATTATTATCTCTTATTGATGACTTGAGAAGACCCTTTGCATCGTAAGGAGTACTTGGGACAACTACTTTTAATCCGGGAACATGGCAGCACCATGCTTCAATACTTTGGGAATGCTGAGCGGCCGCACCTTTTCCTGACCCGCTTGGTGCGCGAACGACCATAGGAACCGATCCCTGCCCGCCGAATTGATACCTGTTTTTCGCAGCCTGATTTACCAGCTGATCCATTGCCAGTGTAATAAAATCGCTGAACATCAACTCAACTATTGGCCTGAGTCCTGTCATTGCAGCTCCAGCCGCAGCCCCTACTATTGCTGCTTCTGAAATAGGTGTCTCTCTTATACGTTTTTCACCAAATTCTTCAATCATTCCCCGGGAAACACCGAAGGCTCCCCCATATGTTCCAATGTCTTCTCCCAGGAGCAGCACACCTGTATCACGCCGCATCTCCTCTGACATTGCCTCCCGTATGGCTTCAGCATAAGTAATCTCTCTCATTTACGGCTCTCCTATCACTTAATCAGCAAAGATGTCTTCAAAAAGTTTTTCAGCCATTGGTTCCGGGCTGCTCTCTGCAAAAGCGAGGGCGTTCAGAATATCCTGAGCTGCCTGATCTTCAAGCTGTTTCAGAACAGTCTCAGGTATTTTCTTTTCTGTAAGCAGGTATTTGCGGAAAAGTAGTATCGGGTCCTTTTTTCTCCATGATTTAACCTCTTCTTTTGCCCGATATACCTGTGCATCGCTTTTTGAGTGTCCCAATAAACGATAAGTATGTAAAACCATAAGCATTGGACCATGCTTTTTTACATACTCTTTCGCTTTCAGAGTCTCTTTGTATACTAATACAACATCATTACCATCCAGAGATAATCCTTTCATATTATAGGAGGCGGCACGGATTGATATATCATCAATATTCATTGATTTTGATATATGGGTAGACATGCCGTACTGGTTGTTTATACAGACAAATAAAACAGGAAGTTTCCAGATCGATGCTAAATTCAGCGACTCATGGAAAGATCCCTCGTTGGCTGCCCCGTCACCAAAAAAACATACAGTAACAGCATTTTTACCGAGATACTGCTGTGTTAGCGCAGCACCAACAGACAGCGGAAGCCCTCCTCCCACTATCCCGTTTGCTCCCAGGCTGCCGACTGAAAAATCAGCTATATGCATGCTCCCGCCTTTTCCTTTACAGCAGCCGCTCTCTTTTCCCAGAAGTTCAGCCATCATATGGTTCAGGTTGATGCCTTTTCCAATAGCCTGATGGTGACCGCGGTGTGTCTGCAGGATGTAATCATCCTGATCCAGGGCATGCC
This sequence comes from Spirochaetia bacterium, assembly GCA_016784705.1. Classification (GTDB taxonomy): domain Bacteria; phylum Spirochaetota; class Spirochaetia; order JABMQR01; family JABMQR01; genus JABMQR01. The sequence continues at coordinate 11,459 of JADHUD010000050.1, forward strand.
CGACTCCGATACCCGCAGCCTCTTCTCCTATACAGAAATGAGCAGTTCCATGAACCTTTCCCTGTGCAAAAAGCTTCACTGCCATCTCTTCAAATTCTCTTGTCTGCCTCATTTTGCTGTATAGTTCCAGAAGGACTGTATTTGTTAAATGCATCTGCTCCTCCACTCAAGTTCCCTGTACAGCATAAGCTTGCAGGTTCATACGCAGTACAGGGTTCTATTACTTGTATGTATAGCAAAACAACGAACATATGTAAAGGAGCAATAATTATTTTTACATTTGTAAAATATGTATGTACAAAGAGGCTGTTTAGTAAAAAAGGAAACATGTAAAGTTGGGGATTGCAGTGCTATTTTTCAGTCTTTTCCTCTATCCATGTGGTAATTTCTGAGATTGCTGATGGGTCGAGCGTTGTTTCAATCAATCCATACTCCTGTACCAGGCCTGTTTTGGCGGGTTGAAACAGATGGTTTAATCCGGGCAGAGCTTTAGTTTTAAATTTTGTATTTCCTGCAGCTTGTAAAGATTGTTCAATCGCAGGAAGGTTTTGCGTATATATAACCTGCAGATCCTTCGTTCCGTTCAGTGCTAAAACCGGTATGGTTATTTGTGAAAAAAATTGTGCCGGATCCAGTGCCAGGAAATATTTCATCCAGGGACTTAGAACTGCCTGTGTTTGTGCCGTTGTCTGATCAGGCGGCACCCCTGCTTTTAGTAACGCTCTTCTGACAGCTGTTATTTTATCTGCTTCCGGGAGAGAGCTGACAGCAATATCATATATTATTCTATTTGTATCTGAATTAGTTGTTATCTGTTGTTCACTCATGTTGGAGGCGCGCATAATTGCCTCACTCTGTGCAGCAAGCAGCTCCTTGCCGGGTACTCCCGGGGCAGCAAGCAGTACCAGCCAATCTAT
>JADHUD010000051.1 GCA_016784705.1 Spirochaetia bacterium
GAGGCAGATTCAATTATCGTGCAGGATTTGGGAGTGCTTGCGATTGTCAAAGAGGAGTACCCGAATCTAACCATACATGCTTCGACACAGTTAGCAGTTCATAATACAGCAGGGATGAAAATACTGGAGAATCTTGGGGTTAAACGAGCCGTGCTATCCAGAGAGCTTACCCTTGAGGAGATAGGCCGTATCAAAGAAACCTGCCCGGAAATGGAGCTTGAGGTTTTTATACATGGGGCTTTATGTTACGCATACTCCGGTCTCTGCCTCGCTTCAGGGATGATGCTCGGCCGATCAGCAAACAGGGGAGAGTGCGGACAGATATGCCGAACCTGGTTTACCGCAGACATTCAGAACACCGGTACAGAAACAGATTCGAAACAGAGTTTTTCACGTGACGGTTATTTCTTCTCAATGAAAGATCTTTCGCTTAAAGAGCGAATTTCTGCATTAGAAGAAATTGGGGTATCAGCTGCAAAAGTAGAGGGAAGAATGAAAAGTCCGGAGTATACTGCGCAGGCTGCCGCTTACTACCGATCCCTGATGAGTAAAAAACCGGAAGAAGAGACAAATCTGCGGACTATTTTTTCCCGTTCTACTACCCCCGGCTGGACCGGTAAATCAGACACCACATCACCTCCTGTTTCTCCTGATTACCCGGGACACAGAGGAATACCGATTGGACAGATACTTTCATACCACCGAATAGAAAACACTGTAGACATTCAGCTGATTAATCCCATCTCACTGCGGGACGGTATACTTTGCCTGAAAGAGAAAAGTTCCGGTCACAGAACACCTTTACCGGAACCGGTAAAATTCAGTGTTACCAAATTGCAGGATCTGAACGGCAATCGATTGGTTGATGCAGAATCCGGTATGAAAGTTAGGTTTTCTGTTCCCCAATTCCTCCCTGAAAATACGATGCTCTATAAGATTTCAGCCCATGATCAGAAAATCCCGGAACTCAACCCGGGATCTATTCACCTTTGGAAACATCCTGTAAATCATATTATCAGCATTTTTAACGAATATATTGTCATTTCAGGCACTTTTTTTTCCTTGAAACTCTCGCACACGCTCACCGCTTCAATTGTAGTGGATACAGCACGGAAACCGGTAAACCTCCGGGAACATTTGGAAAAAATCTTTTCCGCCTCCGGTGAAAGTCTGTTTACAAACGGCAGTATGACGGTTATTAATAATACCGGACGACCGGATGAAGAGCTGTTCCTTCCCGCATCACAACTTAAAACTATCCGCAGAACATGGTACTCCGGGTTGAATTCCCTGTGGGAAAACCCTGCATCTTCAAAAAAGAACAAACCGGATACCCCCTATAGCAGGACTGTGGTTGTCCCGCTGCCTGAACGTAAGAACATAATCCCGAAAAAAGACACTCCTGTTCCGTTCATCATCAACCCTGATCAGTATGATCCGGAGAATCTGCCGCAGGTAAACGGCATATATTACATACCCCTTAGTCCAGTCCTTTTTGATGATACGGCTTATTTCACCAAAATTGATTCACTGCTTGAAAAATTCTCAGCAGAGAGACCGAAACCGGCAATCCGGATTGGTCTTAATAATATAGGACATCTCTTCTGGGCACAAAAACATCCTGAGTTTGAATACTTTGCCGACTACTACCTCTACTGCGCCAACAGCAGCGCCTTAGGTCTACTTCAGGGAAGTCTCGAATTAGTTAGCACTGCTTATTATTGGCTGGAAGACAAAAACCAGTCGATAGATTTCAACCCGGATACTGTTTTCCCTGTAGGTACCGGTTTTTCTCCTCCGCTGTTTATCAGCAGAAGCTGTTTCCGCAGAGACAGCCTGGGAATAACAGGGGGATGTATTAACCGCGCTTTCTGCGGAACCCCTGCAGCAAACAGCAGTAATATCAAGCTCTGTACGCGGTACCCGGGGCCGTATCAATTATACCAGACCGGAAAAAATTATAGGGTATATGTTAAAAACTGTATTACATATCTCTTCCCGAGAAATCTGGAGTTGGACAAACCCTTAAAATAGTCCATATATGGGGTTTCCACATTCAAAGCACTTCCCATCCTGAATCCGCTTTCCTGAAAAAACCCCGGCATCACCGCTGTAACTATGCGAGGGAATAAGTACTGTTCCGCATTTAGGACAACAGGTAGAGACAAACAACCGCTCTCGACTGTTTCCGCTATAGATAAAAGGGATTCCCGATTCTAAGGCTGTCTGCAGAATATCGTGCAGAAAAACCTCTGAAGTCTCCAACCAATCCCTCATTTTATATGCAGGAAAAAATCTGCTCAGATGCCAAACCTGAACGCCGGCATTTTTCAGTCTGCGGCCTAACTGGAAAATATCATCCTGGGAATGAATCCCTTCAATTACCAGCGTCGTCACCTCAACAACAGCCCGCCCATCGGTGCATATCCGCTCCAGATTATGTAAAACAGGAGAGAGTCTCCCCCTGCAATAGGTATGATAAAACTCCTCATCACCCTTTACATCGATATTAAAAGCATCAATATAATCCAGCATGACAATCAGGGATTCTGTACTCATACTGCCGTTTGTAACCATACAGTTCAGCCCCTTTTCCACCTTCCGCACAAGCCTTGCTGTATCAAGCATATAATCCTGCCAGACAACCGGATCAGAATAGGTATAGCTCATAATATTCAACTTGCTTTCTACCAGAAGTTCTACCAGTTTCTGCGGACTGGTTACGCTCTGTTTTTTGCCTGAATAACCAATTTGTGAATGATTATATTGTGAAATGGTATGATTTTGACAAAATTTACAGGAAAAGTTGCAGCCGGGAAGAGCTACAGACAAAGTCCTGCTGCCAGGTTCTACATGATAAAAGGGCTTCTTTTCAATGGGGTCAACATCTGCAGAAATTACCTCTCCATAGACTGTAGTAACTACCTTCCCATTCAGATTTTTACGCACACCGCACGTTCCGGTTTCTCCCTCTTCTAACAGACAATGCTGAAAGCAAAAACTACATGCTACTTCATCTGTCTTCATATTCAACTATTCTCCGAAAAAACTTCAGCCTGAAAAACATAAAACTGGCATTTCCGGGCCTTCCAACCATTCACCCCAAGGCCGGCTTTTTGAGAGAGGTGCATAAGCGTTTTCTCAAGACCCCAACCCTGTTCCGTTGCCACTTGTGGTAAAAAGACAGCACTTCTTCTCTGACAAAACAAAAGTATACCATCTCTACCCACTAAAATTTCAGAATAGTCGGATACTTGTTTAGGAATGGTTAATATTGATATTTCAATAACAAGAGAGTTTAATTCATCAAGCCCGCCGACCGGCTGAAACCGCGGATCATCTACAGCAGCCTCGACAGCAAGCCGTCGAATAGATTCATAGAGAGGAAGTTTGCCCAGAATATTCCCGATACAGCCACGGAGAGCTAATCCCTCATCAGGAATATCTTTTCTTTTAAGCGTAACAAATACTCCATTTTCAGTAAGGAGGTCTTCCTGAATCTCTTCATTACGTATTTTTTGATAAAGCTTAGACTTCAGACCTGTCAGATGCTCAGCAATACTCTCCCTTGCCAGGAGCAGAAGCAGATTTCTCTTCTCATTAGTAAGCATAAGTAGCTACCTCCAAAGAATTGAGCAATAGGACACAAAATCAAGAGATGGTCCTGTTATACTATTTGATGTATACTGATTGGTAATTTTTCCTGTAAGATTTAGTTGTTTCGCTATATTTGAGATGAGCAAACCTGGTGCATACCCGCAAATAGTCGGCTGATCCCTTTCCTGCATCGCAAGCAGCTCTCTGATATTTCCTTCAGCAAACATTTCAGCATAGTCCCTGTCATGCATGAGAACCTGATCCTCAATTTCCCGCACTCCGGAAGCAGTTGCGTCAAAGGGTGTATAACCGAATCTTTTACCGTAATGGGTAAAATCAGAACTTGCTATAATAAGCGTCTCTCCATTCATAACCTGCTCATCACCTACTGCTTCCAGAATGGCTTCACTGAGCAAATCTAAAACCTTCCCGCTTGTCACCTGTGAAATTAAACACAGTCCAACATGAATCTTCCTGTGACTTTGCAGCTGCAGATTTGCACAGAACGGTAAAAACATTTCAAGTGCATGTTCAAGTTCCAGTGCCTTTCTATCAATATGAACTACCCGTCCCGGAAGTAAATCATGCAGCGGCATTACTTTTAAATTAACCAAGGGAGTTTCTGCAGACGTAAAGTCGGCTGTAGTCAGCAAGTCAGGATGTATATGCACATAGTGAGATGGAGCTACCAGTATAATATTTTTAGTTTTTACCGGGATATTTGCAAAAAAATCTGCAATACCTCTGGCTGAGTAAACAAGTCCTGCGTGCGGCAGCATAGCGAGACAGGCTCCTGTTTTTGCCATTGAATAATCTGAAACTGAACCCCGTAATTCTGCATCTGCCAGCGACTTTGTGAGAAAAGTCCTTAGCAAATCCGGATCACTTTCATACCAGGATCCTGCATATTTCATCCCGCGAATATTTTCCTGTATGCTGTTCATAGATTCCCTCCTGCTGCTTCAGTACAATCCTTTTTCATTATACTCCTAACTACGGGATAATGTTAGTATTCTGAGATTAGGATTGTCACTGAATAGCATGGTTTTTCTTCTCTATTTGGTTATTATAATTGTTTTTATATTACCATGTTTATTATTTCATTGTTACTCATTAATACAGACATCTGTTTAAAGAGCATTTAAACACGTTTCAACTCCCAATTCCCCCGTTTAAAGGAAAAGAACTACTATACGGCAGTATAATAAGCCATCGGAATATTGCTGTACAAAAAAGGCAGATTCAGACCGAATCCTGCAAAAAGCAGGTGTAAAAAAAACACCCCGAAGGGTGCTCTTAATTTAAAATTTACCGTAAAAATTGCTGCTTCAGTTTCCTGTACCCTACAAACCAGAAGTTTTTGTACTCAAAAAACTTCATTTCAAGTACCCACAAATTCTTGGACATAACTAGCCAAAAGTTTTTGTACCCAAAAACTTCAAAGCCATGTAAACATGGCAGTTACCTATGATTATACATCTGAACAAATGCTTCAGCGTTCTGAATTGATCCGCCGGCAGCGCCTTTTACTACATTATTAACCATGAGTGTAAAACCAATTCGGTGCTTTTTCTTTTTCAATCTTCCAGTATAGGTTACCATTCCCCGCGGTTTTCCCCAAAAAGCATATTTCGGCTGCGGGAAGGTATTGTCAGCATCATAGATAACCGGCTTAACAGGTGAAGACGGCAGTCCTGACTCATCAATTATAAATGTATCCCATGCTTCTATAATATCTTCTATGGAAACATCCTGATCAAAATCTACCCAAACCGTCTCAATATGGCCAAACATAACGGGAACACGGGCACAGTATGCATACACATCAGGGGTGATAGAAAGAATTTTATTTATCTCTTTCTCAATCTTCTCCTCTTCACCGCCGATAAACGGAATAACATTATCCGTAATATCAAAAGAGGATAAACCAGGATAGCCCGCACCACTTACTGACTGATAGGTGGATACCGAGATCTCCTTAATCCCGAATTTAACAAGCGGTGATAAAGCAATTGCCAATCCGGTTGTTGAGCAGTTTGCGTTAGTAACGATAAAACCACCTTCCGGATACCCCTGCTCATTAATAAGATGAAGAGAATCAAGATTAACTTCGGGAATAAGAATAGGAACGTTTTTTTCATACCGCATGGCACCGGCATTTGAAAATACATAAAATCCGGCATCTCTCAGTTCCGGTTCAGCCACACGGGCAACCTCAGCCGGCATAGCAGAGAATACAATCTGAACTCCAGCCTCTTTCATCGCTTCCAGATTATACTCTTTCAGTTCAATTCCCTTTAATACTTCAGCCATTTCAAAAGGAAGTACCCAATGTACCGATTTACCGTATTTTTCACCGGTTCTTGCCGCTGTTGCAGTAATATATTCAATTTCAAACCATTTATGATTTGAGAGCATCCACATAAAAACCTGTCCGACTGCACCGGTTGCACCAATTATAGCTACTTTAATTTTTTCCATTACTTCCTCCTAAACGTTGTATTATGAGTTATATTGCCCCATTTCACAATATTGAAAACCTTGTATTGATAAATTTCAATATATTTGTTGCGATAATAACAGAATGTTATATTGATTACAATATGTTATTTGAATAAATAGTATTTTTCATCTATTTTCTTTGCTTTTTTCCAGAGAACACTGATATACTTAACATATGATACGTAGCGGAACAGCTGATCTGCCTCTTCATTACGGGAAAGTGCCCGAATGGCTTGCCAGCCGCATGGCGAAACTGGGCTTAGCAATCAGCGAGGCAGTTATCTCCGAATACGGTACAGCCGGATGGATCAGCAGAATGAGTGATCCTTTCTGGTTTCAAGCACTCGGTTGTGTTATGGGAATGGACTGGCACTCTTCAGGGATAACCACTTCAGTACTCGGGGCTCTAAAACGGGCTGTTAACCCAAACTCCAGAGAGTTGGGAATTCATATTTGCGGGGGGAGAGGAAGGTATTCCCGGCAAACACCTGCAGAGCTTCTGGAAATTTCAAATACATTCGGAACTCCTGGGAAACAGCTGGCTGAAGCTTCACGTTTGAGTGCTAAAGTTGACAATACCTGTATTCAGGACGGCTTCCAGATATACCTCCATACATTTGCTCTAAACCGCGAGGGTCAATGGGCAGTAGTTCAGCAGGGTATGAACAAAGTTTCCGGCATGGCACGCAGATATCACTGGCATTCCGAAAATGCAGGATCCTTTGTTGATGATCCTCAGACAGGAATTGTCGGCAGAAACAGCGGTAAAATTATTAACTTCAGTGACAGCCGTGCTGAAGATTCAAGAAAATCAGTACTGGACTTTATGAATACCAACCCATCTCTCCAGACAAAGGAACTCCTTGCTCTGGGTCTCATTTCTCAAAAACCCCGGGAAACTCAGTTGGAACTCTGGGATGCTTCTACACCCTCTCTTATCCTGCCGAGGCACCATGAAGTACAGACTGCCGATGTTTCATCCGGAAGATTGGGTGCAGTTCTTACTGCCGCATACGATAAACAATTCTCATCTTTTACCGAAGCATTGTTATTGAACGGTGTTGGACCCAGAACAATGCAGTCACTTGCACTGGTAAGCGAAGTGGTATACGGAAAACCAAACAGATTCTCCGATCCTGCACGTTTTTCCTTTGCACACGGAGGAAAAGACGGACACCCCTTTCCCGTACCGTTACATACGTATGATAAGACAATCTCCATTTTAAAACAGGCAGTTAGAAAAGCAAAAATCGGAAACAGAGAACAATTGGACTCCCTGCAGAGGCTGCATAATCTTACGGTAGAAATCGAGACATCTCATGCACCGGAAGCAGATATTGATGCAGTAATCCGACATGAAAGAACACAGTCTGAAGTTCTCGGAGGCAGGACAGTCTTCTCCTGAAGAAATGTCTGTACCGGAGAGCAAACCATCTCAGGATTGACAATTCCGGTAAGTTACCTCTAAGATGGAGCTTACAAAATAGGGTGAGTTCAAAAAACTTCTATCTAATAGGTCAATTTTTGAAATTAAGAAATTTTGAAAAAACCTCAAAAAAGTTTACCCGGGAAGGATTTAAAAAATGAGTTGTTCACGCATAGATTTTCCTGTTGATTTTGTTTTCGGAGCTGCAGCTGCCAGTTTCCAGATTGAAGGAGCAAAAGAGGAGGACGGAAAGGGCTTGAGTATTTGGGACACCTTCTGTGACCGCCCCGGAACAGTGAGTGACCAAAGCACAGGGGAAATTGCATGTGATCATTATCATCGATACCCGGAAGATGTTAAGCTTCTGAAAGAACTTGGTATTGATTCTTATCGGCTGTCAATTTCCTGGCCGCGGATTTTACCGGAAGGGAGCGGAGAAGTTAACAAAAAAGGGTTAAACTTTTACTCAAAACTTATTGATACGTTACTCGCAGCCGGGATTACACCCATGATCTCCTGATACCACTGGGATCTGCCGCAGAAACTAGAGGATACCGGGGGGTGGACAAATCGTCAAACCGCTTATGCCTTTGCCAATTTTGCAGAGATTTGTTTTAAGGCTTTTTCTGATCGGATTACTTCATGGATAACACTGAATGAACCTTTTTGCTCAGCATATCTTGGATACGGAATTGGTATCCATGCACCTGGAATTAGTGATATGCAGAGTATGTTCAATTCCGCACACCATCTAAACCTTGCTCACGGTCTTGCTCTTGAAACATTCAGAAAAGGAAATTTCCCCGGAAAAATCGGAACCACTCTTAATCTGATTCTTCCCAAACCTGCAAGTGTTTCACCGGAAGATATCCTTGCTGCAGACCGGGCAGCTGATAATCAATCACGCATGTACCTTCACCCGCTTCTCGGAAAAGGCTATCCAAAACGCTATTTAGAAGCCTACCCTGAAGTACAGCTTCCTATCCAGGATGGGGACATGAAGTGTATCGCAGGTAAAATAGATTTTCTCGGAATTAATTATTATTCAGAATCTACGGCCGCTTATGACCGGAAACATCCTGAACACTATAAACTGGTTGATACCGGTTATCCAAAAACAGCAATGGGTTGGGATATCACACCGAATGGTTTATTCAGACTGCTTGAATGGACACATAAAGAGTGCGGAAATCTTCCTTTAATAATCACAGAAAACGGATCTGCCTGGAACGAAACTCTTATTACAACAAAAACCGGGATAAAATCGGTTGATGACCCCGATCGAATAGCCTATCTCCAGAAGCATCTTGATATCTGCAAAGAAGCCGTGCAAGCTGGAATACCATTAAAAGGATACTATGCATGGAGTTTTATTGATAATTTTGAATGGAGCCATGGATATACAAAACGCTTTGGATTGATTTACTGCAGCTATGAAAATCTTGAACGGATTCCGAAATCAAGTTATTACTATTATCAGAAATTCCTTCTATCCTGATTACTATAAAGGATTAGCATATTGATAAGTTCAACTCCTGACCGCCCGATATCAGTTATTTACAAAACACCTGAAACCGAAAACCTGCTGAAAATGACCATCCTGCTTCTGGAAACCGTCTCACTGTACAACCGTTTACCGGAAGACAGAAAAGCGCTGATCGCACTAAAACCGAATCTTGTAGTTTCACGCCCGGCTGAGGAGGGGGCTACCACACATCCAGAAATATGTGAGGGAATTATCATATACCTGCAATCCCATGGGTATAAAAATATCGTAATTGTTGAGGGATCCTGGGTGGGTGATAGTACAAGCAGGGCTTTCCGGAATTGCGGATATGAAAAACTCGCCCAAAAAACCGGTGTAAAATTATTCAATACACAAAATGATGACTTTTTTACCGTTAAATCCGATGAATATACCCTTAAAGTGTGCAATATCATGCATAAAATTGACTTTCTCATTAACATCCCTGTACTGAAGGGCCATTGTCAAACCTCCTATACAGGCGCCCTGAAAAATTTGAAGGGCTGCATACCGGATTCCGAAAAGCGTCATTTTCACTCTTCAGGCCTCCACAGACCCATTGCTGAACTCAACACGGTAATTAAACAGGATTTTATTGTAATGGATGGAATCTGCGGTGATCCGACATTTGAAGAAGGCGGATCACCCTCAACACTAAACAGAATTCTCTGCAGCGATGATCCCGTAATGCTCGACAGCTACGCTGCAACTTTGATAGGCCTGCACTATTCAGATATATCCTACATATCCCTTTCAGCAGCTCTTAAAGTGGGATCATTATGTGAAGAAGATAAAAACCTGGTACTGGAAATCAACACTCCTGTTCACAAGGTCATTACTCTCCGGGATAGTAATCTTGAAAATTTTGCAGCAAGAATAGATGAACAGGATGCATGTTCATCATGTTATACTGCCTTGATTGGTGCATTAAAAACTGCAGAAAAGTATGAAAACAAGTCAGGAGAGGTGACTTTTGCAATCGGGAGAGCTTTCAGGGGTGCTGTACAATCAAAAAAATTCATACACGGGTGTATTGGAATCGGTAATTGCACGGCAGGATTCACCCGCTCCGTCCCCGGTTGTCCGCCGGCAGCAGAAGCAATCAGGCAAACTCTATCTGAGATATAAAGCTGCTAAACAAAAATCATTATACCTGCAGCAAGAAGTATCACCAGAATGCCTATGCGCAAAACCTTTACCGGTACACGGTCTGAGAATTTTGCACCGACTGCAGCCCCGATTAACGCCCCGGGTATTAGTCCTGCTATTGCCTGCCAGTCAATATTCCCACCCTGAATATGAGCAATCCCTGCAACCATCAATGAAACAGCACTCACGGCACTGGTTGTTCCCACAGCCATTGCTGCGGGCATTTGCAGCACCAGAAGAAACATTACTACCAGAATTGACCCGCTTATGCTGGTTACACCCATTAGACCGCCAAGAATTATCCCCAGAACAGGAGCTGTGAATTTTTTCCATTTTGAAAACTGAAAGGGTGTTTCATCCCCTTTCATAATAAAATAGCGGTAAAAGAGCAGCACTACCGATAAAATTATTATACCCCCAAGAATAAATCTCAAGGGGATAATTTCATTTATCTCTTCTGAAAAAGAGGCGGCAATATAGGAGAAAGGAACAGCGGTAACGGCAGTCATCAGGGCGACAGGAATATGAATATTATTATTCTTTTTATGCTGGACTGCACCTGAGAGCATGAGGAAAAATCCGGCAATACCCATAGATCCTACCGCAATCAGCGGATCCAGCCCGAAAATAATCATGAGCCCGCTTACACCCAGCAAACCTATTCCCACTGCGGTAAAACCAACAATAACACCAACAACGGCACCCCAAAGTGCAAATCCCAGCAGTAATACTATATTTATATCAGCCATTCCTCTTTATATAGAAATCAGAAAGTTTCTTCTATAGACAGAATAAAATTCTTTCAAGTTTTTGAATCTGAAACGAAGCCGGCGGGCTGGTAATTTTCACAAATATTACACACTCAGATTGACACGTTTGGATTATTAATGATATTATTACAGCTCATGTTTATAGTTAATTTGTTTATATACAAATAATTATTCACCTTTTTAGCTTTTAGTGACCGGAAGTGATTTTTGGGGGTGTAGCTCAGTTGGCTAGAGCGCTTGAATGGCATTCAAGAGGTCTGGGGTTCAATTCCCCATACCTCCAAAATTTATACCGGAAACCAGCTTTATAAGAATCAGTACTTATTCTCCTTTTATTAAATTATTAAAAAAGTAACTTTTATACATTATTAGTTGTTCTGCATTAGAAGGTTATTTACAGCGGGTCAACTATAGTTGATTGACAATAATCCCTGTAGTGTTACAATAGGTTAGAATGAAAAATATAAAAATGAACAATACACATAGAACATCTTTACAAGCAATTTTGAAAATACTCATTATATTGCTCCTTCTCTCATTCTCCGCATGCTCAACTCCTGTAACTCCCATTGTTTCTGAAGCTGTACAAGAATTTCCTTCCAAAACAGCCTTTAAAGCCACTGAAGACTCACCGCTTCTGGCGATTTTGAATGAAACAGGGCGGCAGCCGGCGCTCTCTCCCACCCCCAGTATAGATATTACTTTATCAGAACCGGAACTGCCTCTTGAATCAACACCAATAGTAGAACCGGAAGTTATTGAGCAACGGCCAATCTATCTGAACGCACTCGACACCAGACAAAAAACCTATTCGTTAGCAGCTTCATTCCTGGACAGAACAGCAGTAATCGGGGTTATTTCATTACCAAAATCAATGGAAACTGCGGTTACCGGCAAAAGTAAGACGTTTTCTGTTGCGGTTTCCAGCGAATCGGCAAAAGCCGGATCAGGAGCAGCAGGAAACCTCAATCTCCTGAAACCAGCAGCTGCTCACTCGTACATTGAACC
>JADHUD010000052.1 GCA_016784705.1 Spirochaetia bacterium
GATAAAACTACCCAGATAAAAACTACAACTGCACCCAGTATCTGAACACCCAGCTGATGAAACCCGCCACCATAGAAAAGTCCTTTTATATCATCGGTATTTGCAAAGAGCCCGACTGCCAGAGTTCCCCATAATCCGCAGACCCCGTGCACTGAGACGGCTCCAACCGGGTCATCTATATGAAGAACTTTTTCAAAAAACTCAACTGAAAATACTACGAGAATTCCTGCTATCAGTCCGATAATAATAGCTCCGGTAGGAGTTACTACAGCCGTTGGAGCAGTAATACCTACTAATCCTGCCAGTGCACCATTCAAAGACATAGATATATCGGGTTTACCAAACAAGATCCATGAAATTATCATTGCACCGATTGCTCCGGCAGATGCTCCTAAAGTTGTTGTAACAGCAACAGTTGCAATTGTCATATCAGTACCGCTTAAAGTTGATCCGCAGTTAAATCCGTACCAGCCGAACCACAATATAAATACTCCAAGACTTGCCAGAGGAATATTATGACCGGGAATAGCTTTAGCCACTGTTTTCTTGCCGATTTTAACATACTTTCCAATTCTTGGTCCCAATATTACTGCACCCATCATTGCAGCCCAACCCCCAACAGAGTGAACAACTGTAGACCCGGCAAAGTCATGAAACCCAAGCTCAGATAACCAGCCGCCACCCCAGATCCAATGTCCTGATACAGGATAAATTAATCCTGAAATAAAAACTGTATAGAGTAAGTATGATGAAAATTTTGTTCTTTCGGCCATAGCACCCGAGACGATTGTTGCAGCTGTTGCAGCAAATACAACCTGAAACATCCAGTCTCTAAAGAGAGTTGCATCAGCAGCTTTGATAAAAAATTGGGAAGAACCAAATAGACCACTAACCGAGGCTCCATACATCAAAGCCCAGCCAATTGCCCAAAATACTACAGCACCTGTGCAGAAATCCATAAGATTTTTCATAATAATATTACTGGCATTTTTGGATCGTGTGAGTCCCATTTCAACCATCGCAAAACCCGCCTGCATGAAAAATACCAGTACGGCGGCTAAAATAAGCCAGATCATATCCAGAGAGTTCTGATGCAGGGTTATTACATCACCAAGGTCGTCGGCAAATACTGAAGTACCGCTGAAAGCAGCCAGCATTAGCACAAGTAAGACATACTTTTTTTTCATAACAACTATCTCCTTGCTTTTATTCTTTAGCCCTGTTAAGCAAAAGCTATGCCAAAATTTGAAAGAGGATAGATATGTTGGAAATGTTTCTATAAAGAAGCTGGTAGGAAATAGGCTGTTTCTTAGGGATCATGCTTTCTGTAAGAAGTTATGAGGTGAACAGCTATGCTGGATGAGTCTGATACTCCTGGTATAATTTTTCAGAGCTGAATAATGAAAACTCCATGAAATCAACTTTAGCAAGTAATATGCCTACAATTAAGTAGGTAACAAACCACCAACCTACAAATATGTAGGTAATTTGATTGTTCTAGTTAAGTTTGTACTTTTGTGTATCCAATTTGTATTTATCTACACGAAGCCCCATCATGCGTTCAGTTATTCCTAAATTTCTTGCAGCCCTGGCTCTGTTTCCCCGGGCTGTTTTCAGCGCATCTGCCAGCAGTTCTCTTTCAAATTCTTCAAGAGCATTCTGCAAGGTGCTGTCAAACTGTGTATTCGAGGATTCTGCAGACTGAAGACTGGGCGGCAGGTGGTAGCCATGAATAACATCATCATTGCTCAGCAGAACAGCTCGTTCAATACAATTTTCAAGTTCACGAACATTACCCGGCCAATGATAGCTCATTAGGAGATCGATGGCGGCGCTGGTTATCCTTTTTACTTCCCGATGGTTTCGCTTATTATATTTCTCAATAAAATGATCACACAATAGAATTATATCACTTTTTCTGTCCCGCAGAGGTGGTATATGGATGGGAAACACGTTCAGGCGGTAATACAGATCCTCACGGAAAGTGCCTTTAACAATCTCCTCTTCAAGATTTCTGTTTGTAGCAGTAATTAATCTTACATCGACTTTAATAGTACGGACACCGCCTACACGTTCAAATTCCTGTTCCTGAAGAACTCGCAGAAGTTTTACCTGCATTTGCGGAGGAATCTCGGCAATTTCATCAAGAAACAATGTCCCTTTATCAGCAAGTTCAAAACGCCCTTTGCGTTCAGTAAAAGCTCCTGTAAAAGCCCCTTTTTCATGCCCGAAAAGCTCACTCTCTATTACGCTTTCCGGTAACGCAGCACAGTTCACCTTAATGAAAGGTTTGTCTGACCGATAGCTGTTATAATGTATCTCCTGAGCAAATAATTCTTTACCTGTACCGCTTTCACCGCGAATGAGGACAGTTGCTTCACTTTTACAGACTTGCCCGACGAAATCAAATGCTTCCTGTATGGATTGAGACCTGCCTATTATGTTTGCCGGCTGATATCTATCTTTAAGCTCTTTGAGAAGCCGATCATTTTCAGCCTGAAGCCGTTCTTTCTCCTCACGTAAACCCTGGCGCAGCTTCACAGCCCGGGCAATCATTGATGAAATAATTGAGAGAAGTTTTACAAAAACATCCAGATCAAAATCCTCGTCATTTCGGCTGGTTATATTCATGGTACCGATTGTCATATTTTCTATTTTTATGGGAACACAAATAAATGCTGTTTTATGGCCGGCTGCATCCTTGATTATCAATTCGGCGCCGGTTTTGTTTATAAGAGAGTTGTCTTTATGTATATCGGCAATGATTATTGGATTACCAGTCATGAAAACCTGACCGGTAATTCCTTCGCCTACCTGATATCTTCCCCGTTTTTTTTGATTTTTTGTTAAACCGTAAGCTGATTCAATCAATATTTCATCTGTTTCCCGATTGAGAAGTGTTATTGCTCCACGAATCATTGGGCTGTGAGATGCCAGGGAGTCAAGGATTGGTGAAATTATTTGTTTTAAATCTTCAGATGTATCAAGAATCTTACTTATTTCATACAGTACTGTTAGTTCTAGCATTTCACTCATAACAACAACCTACAAAATTGTAGGAAAATAATCAAGCAGTTTATTCCCGAGAGAATCACCTGGGAAATTACGGACGGATTTTTTCAAATACTCCTAATTGTGTATTCTTTCTGACATTATTCCACGTAAAAACAGTTCCATTCATACAAATATAGACTCCTGATTCCAATAATTGTACTGCAGAAACAGCCGACCCGAGATTAAACATCGCGTCAGAATTTCTTATTGAATAAGGAACCATTGCACCAGTAAGAACAATAGTTTTTTCTCTGCTGCACCCTTTTCCTAAAAGTTCGGCTGTTTTAACCATAGTGTCTGTTCCGTGAGTGATAATAATACGATCCTGCTCAGATGCAATACAGGAGAGGAGAATATGTTCCCGATCTTTATCATCCATAAACAAGCTGTCTTTCATATGACAGATTTCCAGAGTTACCGGTACGGTAATGTGCACAAATTTTAGAATTTCCGGGATATGTGTATCTTTGAATGTTAAATCACCCTGAAGTTCATCATACTCTTTATCAAAAGTTCCACCGGTAATAATTAATCGAAGGTTCGCTTCCATATTTAATCCTTTTGCAATTTGCTCAGGTGATAGAGCTAATTTCAAAATGCTTCGCATTTTTGGAAATTGGCTTTTGAAGTTTGTCTATATATATATTCAAATAAATAATTATATAATAATTATTTATTTGAAATACAAACTTCTGACCAAATCGTCGAAATTTCAAAATAAAATCATTTTGAAATTTCCTCGATATATAAAAAATTTTATAATAAAGCAATACGACATTTTAAGAAATACCGGCTATAAGTTTTTGACGCATAAGTTCGAAGTAATTTACCGCTGATTCAGTATCGGCTACAGTATCTTCTCCAGGCTGTTCAACGAGTTCCGGGGGGAGCTCAATCAGGAATCGGGATGGTACCGTATCAATTACCTCACGCATATATTTCCGGGTTCGGCAGCTGGTCATATACAAATTATTTCTTGCACGGGTTATAGCGACATAAAAGAGTCTTCGTTCCTCCTCTATATTTTCAGGATCCTCTTCAAGAGATCTTTTATGAGGAATAATATGATCCTCGACACCTGCTAAAAATACCGTATGAAACTCCAGCCCTTTTGAAGCATGAACCGTCATGAGATTAACTTTTCCTGCTTCCTGATCAGGCTCTGTTTTACCTGCAAGGCTTATTGAGTTTAAGAAATCATATAATGAATCCCCTTTTTTATCTGGGTTACGTTCCCATCTCTCGATAATTGAGACAAAAACATCAACATTTTTTATCTTCCATTGAGCAAGCTGCTCGTTATCTGGATGTTCGGCAATAAGGTGATTCTTGTAAGAAATATCGGTAAGCATTGCTTTGACAAGAGAGGTTTTATTCTTTTTAGAAAACAGCTGTTCTTTATAGAGATGAATTAAATCAATTAATTCTGATGAGTTTCGTTTTATGGATTCTCGAATTCCGGTATCTTCGGCATGAGAAGCAGCGGATATAGCTGAGAATAATGAACATTTTTTCTGTTCGGCAATATTACGGTAGAATTGCAGTGTGGATTTGCCAATTCCTCTTTTGGGAGTATTGATAATTCTCAGCAGACTCACTTCATCATCAAAATTGGCTATAACCCGCAAATAGGCTATTATATCCTTAATCTCTTTTCTCTGAAAGAAACTTTGCCCGCCGGAGACTGTATAAGGGATATTGGAAGAGAGCAGAGCCTGTTCAATTGCTGTCAGTAAGTTGTTTGTACGTAATAGAATCCCGAAATTGTCATATCTTAAAGAGTTTTTAATCATGACTTCCTTAATTTTATCTGCGATAAAATCAGCTTCCTGAGTTTCATCTTCCGGGTAGGATAGGGCGATAATACCTCTTTTATCATCACCGGTCCAAAGAAGCTTTTTCTTTCTCTTAACATTGTTTTTAATTAATGTATTGGCTGCTTGGATGATTGTGCCGGTGGAACGATAGTTCTGTTCAAGTTTAATCTCTTTAGATTCAGGGAAATCTTTTTCGAAATTGGTAATATTACGGAAATCAGCACCGCGCCATGAGTATATTGATTGATCATCATCTCCTACTACACAGAGATTGCGATGGATGCTGGCGAGTATGTATACAAGTTGATATTGCTGAAGAGAGGTATCCTGAAATTCATCAACCAATATGTATCTATATCGATTGCGGTAGTATTCCAGCAGCTCCGGAAAATCTCTGAATAATACCAGAGGCTGCATGATGAGGTCGTCAAAATCTACCGCATTATAGAGTTTCAGATGAGAGTTGTATTCAGCATATAGAGGCTTATACTCCATATTATCAGTAGAAAATTTTTTGCGTCCAGTTTTTACGGCTGAAATCAATTCCGCGAGCGAATACAAGTCCACTGATTTAGGATCTATCTGCAGTTCCACCAGCGATGCTTTCAGCATCCCTATCTTATCAGAGGTGTCGTACACTGAAAAACCTTTTGCATAACCTAAATATGAGCCGTGTCTTTTTAAAATTGCCAATCCGAAAGCATGAAATGTGGAAGTTGTGAGCTTTGCCATCGGTTTACCGGTAATCATCCGTATTCGTTCGGTCATTTCAGCAGCAGCTTTATTAGTGAATGTAAGCGCCAGAATTTCCGATTGCGGAATTCCCTGTTCAAGCATATATGCTATCCGATAGGTAATCATACGTGTTTTACCGGATCCGGCACCTGCAATAATGAGAACAGGACCTTCTATTGTTGCTGCGGCATCTGCCTGCTCAGAATTTAATACAGTAGTAAGTTGTAACGCCATGTTGAGAGCTCTCTTTTTACACCTGTTTTTGGATTATTTTTAAAAATATTGAGTGCGATCCTTCGCCAGCCAGTAATATCAGGGATACAATAATTCCGGAAATTATGACTCCTCCCAAAGCAGCAAGGCAGGTCTTTTTCCAATCAAGACCAAGAATCCATGCACCAAGAGTACCTGTATACGCACCGGTAACAGGCAGCGGAATTGCTACAAAAAGCATAATCCCGATATATCCATATTTTTTAATTTTAGGTTCCAGCTTTTTCCGGGTTCTGACAACTGTTTTATCAAATATTTTCTTATAAAAATTCCATCTGTAGAATAATTTGTGAAAAGAAGAGAGAAATATGAAAACAAAGGGAGCAACGAGTGCGTTCGCTCCAACCGCTATCAGATAAGCCTGGAAAATAGGTATGCCATTGAAATAAGCAAACGGCAGTGCTCCCCTTAATTCAAAGATTGGAACTAACGAAAAACCTATTGTGTAAAGAATCGTTGAGATGTTCATACAGTAGTCCCCTTTACTTCAATAGAAATAGCATCATACTGACAAACTTCATGACAGCAGTAACAACGGATACACTTTTTATAATCAGGGATAACCCGTACCCCTCTTATCAGAGTTAGTGCATTTGCCGGACAAATTTCCACACATTCACCGCAACCGATGCAATTTTTATCAGAAAATAACGGCTTTGGTTCATTATACATAGGTTTAGAACGGCGAGGTAAAAATCCTAAAGCAGTTTTCAGTAATCCTGCTTCTTTATCCTGGTCTATGCGTTTGTAGGATCTATCTTTAAACTTATCAGGATGATCAATTGGGAATTCAATACTGTCAATAGATTGAACAGATGACAAATTTCTTTTTATTGCCTGTTTTACCGTTGGAATCAACTCTGGTACATAACCCATTACATAAGAGGCGGTAAAATCCAACGCAAGGGCATCGGAAGAGGCCATTATCAGTCCCATATGTTTTGGGGTACCGCTATTCGGACCTGGGCCTTCCATAGCAATGATCGCATCCATGATGGAAAATTGGGGAGTTGCTGTCTGATATAAATCTAAAAGCATATCTGCAAATTTTATTCTTTCAGGGAAGCGTAAATGATATGGGCTTTTTGCGAGGCTGGGAATAAGACCGAAAAGATTTTTTACAGCTCCAGTCATATACATTAACTGGTGGGTCTTCATTTTCGGCAGGGAAATGATCATATCACAATTATTAACAGCATTTGTTAAAGTGAAAGAGTTTTTCTTTCGTTTTTTCTTTTGGGTTGATGCATTTCCAACCTTAACCGGCTTATCTGTAAAATCTACCCAGATAGCTCCAGATTCGTCACAAACGGCTTTTAAACCGCATTTTTTTCCTGTGAATGAAGATCTCTGAATAGTTGGTGAATCTCCAACATAGGCAGTTCCGCCCATTTTCCGGACGAACCGTATCACTGCACGAAGTACTTCAGGATGGGTAGTAACAGCGCGTTCAGGAGGCACATCTGATAAAATATTAGGTTTTAACAGGACTTTTTTTCCTGAAATATGGGGAAATCCTGCAGCCAGGCAGGCTGCTTCAACAGCTTTATACACAGCTTCAGGCTCATATGAACTGCAAGCTGAAAGTGAAATTACAGGTTTTTCCATGAAAAATCCTCAGGTATTAATTTGATGATGATATCTTTTTACAATTTTAAAATCAGTTAATTCTGAAAAACTACCAGTGCTAAGAGTGTATAGTTAATCATATTTTTTGTCAGTACCCTTGACATAAACAGTAGGGTTACATAGTGTTTTGTTATGATAACGACAACAGATAGAGACAATTCTCATCGTACAGCTCTTATTTTTGACATGGATGGAACACTTCTGGATACACTACCGGATATTGCCCGGTCATTTAATACGGTATTCAGGAAAAATGGTTTTCCTGAGTATGAACCGGAAGATTATAAAGTGTTTGTGGGAAGTGGTTTGAGGAATGCCTTGATTTCAGCCCTACCGGATGATGCCAGACTGTCAGGCGATGTACTACAACTATTACTGAGACAGATAATGGATGAATACAGCAGGGATCCTGCTGGATTAACAAAGCCCTACGACGGTATTTCTGAGCTGCTCCATGATCTGGCAGAATTTGATATTAAGATGGCTGTGTTATCCAACAAAGCTCATGAATTAACGCTGCCGATAGTAAAGAATTTTTTTTCAGATATCCCATTTGTGGAAATTATGGGTAAATCAGAGAGGTTTCCCTTAAAACCTTCCCCTGAATCAGCTCAATATATCATTGAACAGATGAGGTGTAATCCGCAGAATACTCTTATGATTGGTGATTCAGCTGTTGATTTTCATACAGCACAGCAGGCAGGCATGATATCCGTATCTGTTTCATGGGGATTTAATTCAATTGAGAAACTGCAGAAAGCCGGCTGTCAGCTGGTTGTGAATAGTGTAGAAGAACTAAGGGAATTTATTCTTACATCATGAGAGGAAATTTCAAAATGATTTTTTTTGAAATTTCGAAATTGGCTCATGATATAAATATTTTATTGATACTGCATAAAATTAATAGAAATTATGATATAATTGGTTAAAATACAAGGAGTTTGTCGGGCTTGGAATTTCGACTTGGAATATTAAAGTGAAAGATCCTGTCTGTATCCAATGATTTTTCAGCCGGAAAATTCAGATTTTAATCTGAAAAACTCAGAGTTTACTCTGAGACCTGATAAGTCCGGAAGACATCATGGATGTTTCATAGCTGATGGTACCCTTGAGGGAGGCTGAAAAAGAGATGAGTGGTTTTTATCTGATAAAAAGAACGTTTGGTAAATCTTTGTACTTGAATCCGTTTTTGAACAAGAAATGGGTAATAGACTGGGATCTGGAAGAACAAATAAAGATTAAAGTTTCAAACAAAATATCTGAACAAGATAAAGAAGATTATTTATTTGAGCTGTATACCGGAATTGACAGTGGAGTGAATAGCTGGATTCAGGAACTTAAGTATATTCCGCGGTTTATAAATTCTGCACTGGCATTTTTAGTTGTCTATTTTTTTATGTCGTTTGTTATTCGGGATCCTTTTCCGGTAATTGATGAACTGATAGCTGGTGCAGCAGCTGCAGTTGGAATCTACTTTTTAACTGCTGCCAGAAATAGAAAATCTGATATTGCAATGAAAAAAAGAATAGAGCTGAAAAATCAGGCTGACCAGGCAGCTTTTATTGTTGATGAAAAACTGCTTGTTCTGGAAGAGCTGCTTTTAGCGTATGATGAAATGTCTGCAGTGACTCTTTCCGATAAAATTTGCGGAGATGAAGGCGGAATTACACTGCTTGAGAAGACAGAAAAAACAGCTGATATTGCAGAAGATGTTCGGATTTTGCTTCATAGAAATGAAAATCATAAAAAAATACTTCGCCGGCTTCCATCAGTTAATACTGAGAGGGAAATAACCGCTATGTCTGCACATCTGCTTAATCTTGCTGGAAGAAGGAAAATTGATTTGCCTCTGCTAGCTCTGTACAGATCACTGACAATGGATGAAAATTCTGATTAGTTTTTGAATATTTAACTCAAATACTTAAGTTATAGATTGTATGGGAATCTCTTTTTATCAAGTCAGTGATAATAAAGTATTGTTATCGACACTTATTATCTGGGGAGTTTGCAGCATTGCGTCAAGCCTGAAAGGGCAGGAATTGATTTTTGCCTACCTGCTTATTGTTCCTTTTTTTATCGTTATTGCCCGAATAAACTGCAGTCCGGAACTCAATTTGACAGCAGTTATTTCTATATTTTTACTCTTTTTCAGTGTGGTACAAGCCCTGTATTCACCGTCAGGTACTGGTATTCAGGATAACGCGCTTCAGCACTTACTGGTTCAAACACATACAATTCATGGGTGTCTTTCATCTGATTCAAAATTTATTAATGGAACAAAACAAGAGTTCCTCCTGAAAGTTGAGAAAATACTCGATACCAGTCATGAATTCTCCTTTTCAGCTGATTTTGAGGTTGAGGTTGTTCTTTATAACCCGAATCGTTATTTTTCAGGGGAATTCGTAGAAGTCCCGGGACAATTTGTTCTTAATGAATCAATAGTACAAAATTCCGGAAGGAAAAAGGAGAGTTCTCTGATTTTTTATGCATCTGATATTTTTCCAGAAAAGGAAGAATACTCTGTTATGCACAAGGTTGTAATGCTGAGAAAAAGATGTATTGAATATGTGTACCTTCAGTTTTCAGAACTGCCGTATGATGTCTCCGAGTTATCCACTGCTCTGTTACTGGGAAGAAAAGAAGATGCTTCAAATCCAATAATTCGATTATTCAGAGAGGCAGGTTGTGCCCATATTCTGGCCTTGTCGGGAATGCACCTTCATGTACTAAGCGTTTTGGTTTTCTGGGTATTAAGACTCTTAATTGGATCAAAAAAATCAAAAATTGCAACTTCCTTTTCAATCATTGTATTTGTATGGATAGCAGGCGGAAAACCTTCACTCATTCGTTCAATGATTATGTTTATAATAATTTCGAACCGCAGGAAAAAAGATCTCCTTAATTCTTCATTCCTGTTATCTTCACTAACCTGTACCCTTGCAATTCAGTCTTTTCTTTTCCCGTCGTACTGTTCAGGACCAGGCTATTTTCTCTCTTATTCAGCAATGTTAGGCATAGTTGTATTTGCCGGAAGAATTTCGATACATTTACCGGGAGTTATGCCGCCGCCATTACGTTCTGCTATTGCAGCTTCATTAGCTGCTTTTACTGCCTCATCCCCTTTTCTTGTACATTATTTTGGCGAAATCTATCCAATTGGGATAATTGCTTCTATTCCTTTAACTTTCTTGATAACGCTTTACATGATAACCTGCATTATTTTTCTTCTCCCGTTTCCTTCAGCAGAGATTCTTACTATTCTCAGGAAAATTTTACTGTATGAATTTTCAATAATTGAACGGGTAAGTATATTTTTCAGCAAAACCCCAGCAATTATTATTGAAAGCAATACGGTTTTTAATGCTTTCATCGTGACGGCCGGTTTTATGTTATTGACCGTGTTCATATCAATTGAGTATTCTATCTACAAAAATAGGGGTTACATATCAGTTCGCTGCACGACAAAATAAATTACGATTCACTCTCCTCAGTTCTTGCACTTATGCGTGACAACAGCCTCAGTTTCTCCAAGAAATTTGGTCAGAATTTTCTCATTTCTCCTGGATCCAGAAATAAAATTATTGATGCCCTCGAAATAAATGAAAATATCCGGAATATTTGGGAAATTGGCCCCGGAATTGGCGCCATGACTCATATGCTGTTAAAACGGGATGTAAAAATTTCTGTATTTGAGATAGATTACGGGTTTTGCGGTATTCTTAAGATACTATTCGGTGAAAATGAAAATTTCAGTTTAATCGAGGGTGATTTCTTGAAAAACTGGATACACTATAAGGATAAAAACGGTTTACCAGACAGAATAATGGGTAATTTACCTTATAATGCAGGTTCTGCTATGATTGCAAATTTGATTGAAAAAAAATGCACACCGGAAATTATGGTCTTTACTCTTCAAAAAGAGGTAGCAATGCGTATTACCGCTGCACCAGGTTCGAAGAATTACTCCTCATTTACATTACTTTGCGGGATCGATTATGAAACTACTAAATTAGGAGATCTAAATCCAGGTAACTTCTACCCAAAACCTGATGTAGTTTCCTCAATCATACAGTTTGTGAAGAGGCCAAAACCCTTGATCCCGGATGAGTATCGGGAACAGTTTATGGAAATTGTCAGGGATGTTTTCCGATCAAGAAGAAAAACCATAAAAAATAATTTATTACATGGAAACTTTGGTGAAAGACATGGAAAAGAAGTGGCCTTGAAATTGCTTGAGGCTTCCTCTCTCAATAGCAATGAGAGAGGAGAAAACCTCACTGCAGAAAATATAC
>JADHUD010000053.1 GCA_016784705.1 Spirochaetia bacterium
AGCCTCCTGTTTTCTTTCCAATTGCGTTGTGAACCGCTATTGAAACTGTATCACAGGAGGCTTTTTCTTTCCTACAGCCTGTCCGAGTAAACCAACTACCACACCACAGGCATAGCCTGTGGGTTTCTCACGCTACTAATTTCAACAGATTTTTTTAAAATTCTAATAAATTTTTACTAGTTAAAAATGTGTACTGGCTGCATGTATTCTGCATAATAAATACCATTGATGCAGTATAGATACAAGTGTTTGTATTTTACCCTTCTCATGCACATTAAAAAGATGCTATAATTTAACGCTGAGAGTGAAAATTGGCTGCACTCATTTTTTCATAGTAAATGAGCCAATTTCAAAATGCTTCGCATATTTGAAAATTGGCTTTTAAAGTTTGTCTATATATCAAATAAATAATTATTATATAATTATTTATTTAATATACAAACTTCTGACCAAATTGTCGAAATTTCAAAACAAAATCATTTTGAAATTTCCTCACTAGTAGATTGATATGCAAACAGGAGAACGAAAAAGTACTGGTATGAATATTAATGAAGATGATTTTGAGTTCCTGTTCGATAATTCTCAGGAAATAGAAGCTGACACATCTCTTCCAACTGATGAAATCGCTGAAATATCCCAGTTGTCACGGCGGGGATATCAGCTCTTAAAGGAAAACCGCATAGTAGAAGCAGAAAAGCTTTTTCATAAAATACTTGAGAAATACCCAACCAATAACTATGCACTTGTTGGTTTAGGTGATATATTCCGAAAAAAACATAAACATAGAGATGCCATTAAGTTTTATACAACTTGTCTCGCCTACTACCCCGGAAATAATTATGCATATTTTGGACTGGCAGATTGCTACAAATCAATGAAACAACTTCCTGCGGCAATCGAAGCCTGGAACAGTTATCTGGAACATGACCCAAAAAATGTTACCGTTATTACCCGGGTCGCTGATGCATACCGAAAACTGAAAGATTTCCAGACCTCAAAAGCAACCTATGAGAGGGTACTGGCTATAGACGATCAAAATGCCTATGCTTTAATCGGTTTGGGACATCTGCATTTTGATTTTCAGGAATATGAATCAGCCCTGGTATATTGGGAGAAAATCTACAAAGAAAATCCTGACTCAGTTGATATCAGAGTTTTAACTTCGATTGGAAATTGTCACAGAAAACTTAAAACTTTTGAGAAAGGATTAACATACTTTCTGCAGGCGCTGGAAAAAGATCCCAGAAACTTTTTTGCATTGTTCGGTGCAGCGGATTGCTATCGCGGTATGCGTAATTATGAGAGCTCTCTAATATACTGGCTCAAAATTCTTCAGGTAGATCCTGAAAATAAAGTCATCCTCACCAGAGCCGGCGACGCTTTTCGCGTGCTTGATCAGAGTGACAGGGCAGAAGATTTTTATATGAAAGCACTCGGCATTGGTTTTGACTACTATGCAATTCTTGGTTTGGCCATGATTCATAAATCGAAAGGCGAATATTCCGATGCAATTGATAAAATACAAAGCCTGATTAGAAAAGATCCGAGAAATCACCGACTGTACATTGAGGCGGCAAACTGTTATCTGGAGCAGGGATATAAAACACAAGCTCTGCAGATACTCAAAGAATACCTTAGTCTGGGACTCCATAATTTATATGTTACAACACTCATTCATAAAATCGAATCCTGAAAAACAGGGCCTCTACGGGCTTTTCCCAGAGGAAATTGCTCAATTATTCTCACCATCAACTCCGTTCCGTGGAAGACAAGTATTTGATTGGCTTCTCAAAGGTGTCGACTCATTTGAGGAAATGCTGAATGTGCCGAAACAGCTACGTCTGAAAATGTCTGAAGCTTTTGAGGGAAATCCGTTTACTACCTCTGTTACTGAGCAGCAGCAGGATGATGACGGTACGGTAAAACTTCTTATTCGACTGCAAGATGGTCTGTATATAGAGAGTGTGCTGCTTACCGATGAAGAAGGACGCAAAACTGCTTGCATCTCTTCACAAGTGGGATGCGCTATGGGATGTACTTTCTGTAAAACAGCAGAAATGGGGTTCCAACGGAATCTCACTGCGTCTGAAATTGTTGAACAGTTCTATCATCTCTCACGAATAGCCGGAAATCCTTCGCATATAGTATACATGGGAATGGGAGAACCTCTTGCCAATATTGGTGAAGTTATTAAATCTGTTGAATTATTCCACTACCCCAAAGGCTTGCAAATCAGTGCAAGAAAAATAACTATTTCAACTTGCGGATTAGTACATGGAATAAAAACGCTTACCGAAGAGCTGAGTATCCCGGTTAAGCTTGCTGTTTCCTTAACATCGGCTGACAACGAACAGAGATCTGTATTAATGCCGATTAACAGAAGGCATCCGCTTCCCATCCTGCACAGAGCATTAAAATCCTACTGTATCACTACAGGGAAGCGTATAACTCTGGAATATGTACTGCTGGGTGATGAAAATGATTCTGAAATCGCCTGCAGGGAACTAGCAGCATTTGCCAAAGACCTCAATGCAGTCATCAATATAATTCCCTGGAATCCCGGAGCTGAAAACGAGATGCATTTCAACGAACCCTCTCAGCAAAGTATCAGCCGCTTCTGTTCCTTACTTGAAAAAGAGGGATTAAGAATTACCAGAAGGTACCGGCGCGGCCGGGGAATAAACGGAGCCTGCGGTCAACTTGCAGGTAAATCAGTTTCCGACTAAATTCTTCTCAATAAAATTATGTTTAAATACAACTTTCCCAACTGATTAGACTATACAATACTACCAAAATGTCTTGTTCCTAATCCCGGAACACCTGTTTCCCATCTACAAGGCCTGTCTGGAACTCCATTTTTACATCATTGTCCACAGTTTTCTGGCAGCACTACGTGAAATGTCTCGAATTTCTGTATGTCCATCTATTACAAATATAGTCTAATTAAAGTATAATTTAGACTATAACTTTGAAGGGGGACGACATGCCGATTCCTAAAGAGATTCTGGCTGTGGAACGACCGAAGAATTCCATCGTCATCGCATACGGAAAGAACCGCGATCGCTATGCAGTCAGGGCAAGAATCGGCTGCCGCAGCGACGGGAACAGAAGGCTTCCGGTCAACGGGCCGACCATAGGCCATATTGCCAACGGCCGATACGTTCCTCTGGAGGAGGATTCCAGCCCCTCCGTTTCGACATCGGCCGTGGACCTCAAGGACTGGGCCAACATACAGCTGTCGCAGAAGCTCTTCGCGGACATGATCGATGAGCTTAGTGAATTCTACAGCAGGCATGACGCCCTCAGGATCTGGTGCATCGCCGTGCTCAGGGTCTGCTTCGGCGGAATAAAGGACTATGAACTGAAGGATTCCTATGAGGAGAGCTTTCTCTCCGAGATGTATCCCGGGGTGGCGCTCTCAAAGAACACCGTGTCCACGTTTCTCAACGATCTTGGACGCTCGTGCTCCAAAATCACCCTGTTCATGCGAAGCAGGGCGGCCCATGTGGGGATGGACCACCACGTGCTGATAGACGGGACGCTCAAGTCGGACGAATCGAAAGTGAACTCCCTCTCGGACTTTTCCAGGAAGGCCAGGACAAAGGGCACCAGGGACATCTCGGTCCTGTTCGCATTCGACCTCGAGGCCATGGAGCCCGTGTGCTCCAAATGCTTCCCGGGCAACATGCTTGACGTCACCGCCTACAGCGAGTTCATCTCCGAGCACCATATAACGAAAGGGATCGTGGTCGCTGACAAGGGGTTCCCGCAGTCCGCGGCGAAGAAGCACTTCACGGACAATCCCGACCTCCATTACCTCAATCCGCTGAAAAGGGACTCTAGGATTGCGGCGGACCTCCACATGCTTGAGTTCACCGGGCTTCTTTGTGGTTTCGAAGGGATAACATACAGGAAGGAGAAGGCTTGTGACGGCAGATGGCTCTATTCATTTAGGGATGCCGCCAGGGCCTCGAAGGAGGAGCGCGACTGGCTCAAGCGAAGCGGAAAGAAGAAAAACTACCGTCTTGCAGAACTCCAGAAGGCCAGTGCCGCTTTCGGCACGGTGTTCCTTGAATGCGACATGGACCTCGAGCCCGAGACCATCTACAAGGCCTACTCCAAGAGGTGGGAGATCGAGATCGTCATGCGGTTCTACAAGTCCGCGCTCGAATTCGACGAGACCCGCGTGCACGACGACTACAGTGTCATCGGAAGTGAGTTCTGTGACTTCATCTCCACAGTCCTCACCTTCAGGATGATACATGCCTTTGACAAGGCCAAGATACTTGAACAGATGCCCTACAAGAGGATCATGAAAATACTGGCAAGGGCGAAGATGTTCAATGACCCCGACCACGGATGGAGGCTGATCAGGATCAATCCCTCGTACGAGGAGATACTGAAACGGCTCGACATTCATCCCACAGAGAAGCTGCAACCCAAGAGGAAACGTGGTAGACCTCCTAAGAACAAGCGCGTATAGTCTCACTCTTTGGGAAAGTTGTATTTAAACAGATCAATTAGCTGATATCGGTCATCAACTCCTGATTTATCAAAAATATTCCGGATATGTGTTTTTATTGTCTGCACCTTAACCCCCATGGTATCCGCAAGTTCCTGATTTGTTGGGTGGGTAAGACACAGCTCTTTCAAAATTTCAAGCTCCCTTGGAGTGAAATTTATTGTAGAAATATCCACTGTTTCCCCTTTGAATTTCTCAATTATCTGTTCAAGGCGGAGAAGTTTATCATGATATTTTTTAGCAAGATTGAAATGCCTTTTCAAATCTTCCTGATACATTATGATGATAATTCCATAGAAAAAAGCACTGAATAAAATAATATAAAAACCACGCATATACACACCGGCAATAGCTGCAGACACTTCAAACAGTACGGCAAATGCTGCTATAAAGATAATCAGTGTTTTTTTCCCCAGTATTTGATATTTCAAACCCATCAATCCAGCCATTAAAAGCATAGGTAAATTATATTGATCACTATGATCAGTAAGAATTGAGGCCGCACAAATCACAAGCATAATAAAGAATTGAATGAGACAGCTAAGTCTTTTTATACTGATTGCAATTCTTCTTTTTCGCAGGGGAAAATATAGAGAACTTTTTTTTGTTATTGATAATAGTATCAGGACAATTCCTATTAGAATATACATAGCATTAAAAGGAGACATTGCTCTATTATTTCTAATCGAGGAAACAATATTTAATAGAAAAACAATTACACCTACCGAGCCATACATAAATCCCACAATTTGGAATATTTGTCTATTATTACCGCTTTTCTTACGGAACATAACTTACCTGCCCTCCCACAACAACGTTGCACACTCAGATAAGGTAAGAATACTGTCAATTTCAACTGACTCAATTTTTTCATAATCAATCAGAAGCTGATCACGAAGTTCATTGAAATTCCAGGAATTCGCAGTAAAGGGATTATACTTCCGGGCGTCTTTATCGGCCTCTTTATCACGCTTATAATCATTAACCATCATTAAGGCAAGAAGTGTCATCCCTTTTTGCAGAAGATCCTGATCTCCGCCATTAAAATTCATAATATTCTGCAGACGAGCAAAAACATTTGTATCATCATATACATTATGGTGATAAAACTGTTTTGTCACACTAATTGACATAATATAAACGGCAAGATTACTGCATCCATCACGTTCAGGAGTTTTTGTTCCTGCAATTTTTGGTAAGCAGCCTATGAGCTTTGCTACTTTATTATTGAGAAAATAGCGGCTTTTTTCATCAGTAAAAGAAAAACTTGCACAAACCTTTTCGGACAGTCTCATCCAATACATTTCTAAATCATTAGCTGGATAACTTTTAATCGCTGTATTCATGGTTTTTCCTCTTTAACCTTATAATATAACAACTTTAGTAATACCACAAACTCCGAGTAAAAAAAGATTATAGAGAGTAAATTTCGATTAATTACGTTTCAAATTAGAATATCATGCAGGCAGTCGGTTCAACTCTGATTTTCCTGAAGCAAAACAGCTTTAATCCTGCGGACACCGGCAGATGAAGATTGTTCCTTTTTGATTTTAAATACTCCCATACCTTTGGTATTTTCAACATGCGGACCACCGCATACCTCTTTTGAAAAATCTCCGATACTGTAGACTTTGACCTGTTCGCCATACTTGCTTTCAAAAAAAGCTATAGCTCCTGCTGCTTTTGCCTCTTCGAGAGCCATCATCTGCATTGATACGGGAAGGTTCCTTTTAATCTGAGTGTTTACGATATTTTCAACTTTTTTCAGCTCTTCTGAACTCATTTTATCATGATATGTAAAATCAAAACGAAGCCGATCTGGGGTTATGTTACTCCCCTTCTGTCCAACATGATCCCCAAGAACTATTCTGAGGGCTTTGTGCAACAAATGAGTTGCCGTATGCAAGGCTGTGGTCATTTCAGAATTATCAGCCAATCCACCTTTAAAGGTTTTCTCGGCTCCAGCCCGGGAGGCTTCCTGGTGTTTCTGAAAAGCTTTCTTGAACCCTTCCAGATCAACAGTAAAATCATATTCTTTAGCCAGCTCTTCAGTCAACTCAAGCGGGAATCCGTATGTATCATATAATTTAAAGGCAAGTCTTCCAGGAATTATACGATTTTTACCTTTCAACAAATTCGGCAGTACTTTTTCAAATTCAACCTCGCCTTTCTGCAGGGTTTTCAGAAATTTCTGTTCTTCTGCTGAGAGTTCAGCACTTACTGCATCCCGGTTGCGTGTAAGTTCAGGATAAGGTCCGCTATATTGATCAATAACCAGATTTGCCAGAGATCCGAGAAAAAATTGATTAATCCCCAGTTTTTTGCCGTGTCGGACCGCCCGTCTTATAATTCTGCGAAGGATGTACCCCTGTCCGAGATTAGATGGACTTACACCCTGTTCATCACCCAGAATAAATACCGCTGTACGCAGGTGATCAGCAATAATACGAATGGAAATATCAAAATCCTCATTTTCACCAAAGATTTTTCCGGACAGCTTTTCGATACCTGAAATTATATCTGTAAAAATCTCAGTTTCATAAACCGATTGTTTTCCCTGAAGAACAGCAATAGTTCTTTCAATACCCATACCGGTATCTACACATTTCCGGTCCATGGGAATAAATTCACCTTTTTCTGTTTTTCGGTACTGCATGAAAACATCATTCCAAATTTCAAAATATTTACCGCAGTGACAACCAGGCCGGCACTCTTCACTGCAGGCCTCCCTTCCGGTATCGATAAACATTTCCGTATCAGGTCCGCAAGGTCCGGTCTCACCGGCGGGACCCCACCAATTATCTTCACGGGGAAGAAAATAGATCCGTTCATCGGGAATACCGAGAGAACGCCATACGTCAGCCGAGAAATCATCTCTTGGAATACCCGCTTCACCAGTAAATACGGTAACTGAAAGCTTTTCCGGATCGATACCCAGCCAGTTGCTGTCAGTGAGAAATTCATAGCTCATCCTGATAGCCTCTTCCTTGAAATAATCACCGAGAGACCAGTTCCCCAGCATTTCAAAAAGTGTCAGGTGACTGGGGTCTCCTACTGCTTCTATATCCCCGGTACGAATACATTTTTGATAGGACGTAAGTCTGGTTCCTGCAGGATGCGGTTCACCAAGCAGATAGGGAACCAAAGGATGCATTCCAGCTGTAGTAAAAAGTACTGTCGGATCATTTTCAGGTATCAATGACTTGCCGGATATCTGTGTATGATTTTTTCCTATAAAAAACTCTATATATGTATTTCTTAATTCATTTGCTTTCATAGCCCAAATACTATGCAAGCAACGGCTGACTGTCAATAGGAACCGTGCAATAGAAACTGGTAAACTAAAGCAGGAACAGAGGATGCAGCAGAGAGCCTCAGCAGTATCAGTAAGATGCCCAGTATCCCCTATAATCTTATTATTTACTTTCTGTGAAACAGTATATCAACAATGGAAATAAATTTTGATTTTTAGTAGTATTATTGTCAGTGAAAAAACTGCACATATTACTATTCAGTTTTATCCTCTTTGCTTCGAATTCCGGGCTGCTTTCAGCTGATGAGTATCAAACTATACCACGATACAAATACATCGTACCACTTAATACGCATCAACTTGACGAATACGGCTTGCCTCTGAAGACTACAGCAAGTGTAATATGTAAAGTGGATATGTATAATGCTCAGAAAGCGCTGTTAATCGACTCATACTATAACCATTGGGTAATTCCAGGGCTAAATGCAATGGATACAGACCTCCATACTCCGATGTCCGTTTTTGACAGAATTGAGACATCCAATACTGGTGAGGAGCTCTACCTCTATTTTGATCTTCGGTATCCCTTCCAGGTTGATGACATTATGATACCTTTCGTGTTCACGATATGCAGTAATGACGAAAAAGGTACAAGAGTTGAACTCAGACTGAAAAAACGAAATATCGCAGTAAGAAATGCGTCGCTTGATCTGCTTGTACAAAAATGCGAATCAGGAACAATTCTCTCTGCAGAACTCACCATCGACTTCAGTTTCGTTATTGATGTACTTCTCAATAAACCTCTCTATTCGGAAAACACTGAAAACCGGCTTCGGTTGTGCATGGAAAAGTTTCTATTACTTATAGCTGAGCAGAATTTAACATCAACTTTATGAATTCACGGGGCCGTTGCAGTAGTAAACATTGGCATGAAAGGATGAAAGCCGCCGTCTCCCAGCTTCTCTTCATCACCGGAAACAGCCGGACTATCATAATCCGGGCCAAAATCTATAACATCAGGATTTGATGCCGCAGTAAAATCCAGCTTTGCAGGGTCACTTTCATACCAGAAATTAATGGTATCGGTAACATCAGCTGTTACCGTTACGGTATCTGAGGTTGAAAATGTAAAAGCATCCCAATCCGCATTTAATCCGCCATAATCTGTGATAGAGCTGATTTCAACAGTATCAGCTGCATAATCATCATAATTTGCCGGATCACCCCAGAAAGCGTTGTTGTCAAAGAGATCTATTATTGAGACCGGACCAGGATTCATTGCGCCGACAATACCAGGATGAGTGGGTAATGTATAAGCCGGATCAGTGTAGTCAACCCCGTATTCCTGAGCCAGAATAAGGAAGTTCGCAGAACCCCCGGGTTCAATCACCCGTCTCATCCAGTACCATCCGGTCGGATATGCCGGAACTGCAGGTGCCTGGATATCTGTATCGTTAAGGAAGACAAGAATATCCCGCTTCCAGAGATTATCAACCGGATTGAAGTAGAGCCGGAACAGGTAGTCGTTTTCATCCCCGTCGGTTGTGAATTCAAGAGAGTAACCGCTCTCAGTACACGTTGAATGGAAGTGAAAAGCAGCTTCCAGTTCCATCTCAATATAGAGAGGTTCCATGACATACTCATCATACGTTGTTCCGTTTACTAATGTACCGTCATTGATGACTTCACTCAATGTCTTTTCTCCACTCAGAAGTGCAGTGCCGGGAACAATATCAACCACTGTGGCCGTATCAGGACTTGCATTAATCAGATTTACAGAGGTAGATCCTCCGTTGTCAATCAGATCGAAATTGATCATTGCAATTTTATAGATAGAAGGGGTTGCATTTTGTGAAACTTGCGTTGAAGAGGTACTCGGGCTTAATGACACGCATGATCCCAGAAAGAGAGAAATCAGCAGAACCGAAAGGGAATTTACTATAATACGTTTCATGACATCTCCTGTGCCGGGTCGGTGAAAAGTTTTAGAGTAAAATATACCCGGAAATTATTCAGATAATAATGTTATCATAGAATATTGCAGATAAGGAGATTTCAGTGCAAACTTTTATCTCATTTTTCTAAATCAGGATACTTTGCAGGTAAGCTTTGCACGATACGCTTTGCAGAAACTGTTTCTACCTTTTCAGGAAGTATCTAATATGGTATAAATGGATAAAGTGGGAATCTTAAGATTCCGCAATGAGGTCTTACATGAATAGTTTATTTTATAGAATTCTATGTGTTGACGATGATAAAATGATTCTTGATTTGTACAGCAGCATCTTCAGAACATTAAAATCACAATTTGGCCAGGAACCTCAAATAAAAGAGAAAACATTTGAGACAACAACTTGTACAAACGGAAATGATGCAATCAAGGCTGTAAGAACCGCAATAATATCCGATCAACCCTATTCTATTGCTTTTATTGATATTAATATGCCTGGCGGAAAAGACGGCTATGAAACAGCTAAGGAAATCAGAACTATTGATAAGAGTATTGAAATTGTTATTGTAACCGGTGAGGGAATTGGTGAAGTAACCAGAAAATTGAATATGGTCAGTCAGGAACATAAATTATTTTTTCTGAGAAAACCTTTTCAAATGCAGGAATTCAGGCAACTCGCTGTGACTTTAGCTGAAAAATGGGAGTATCACACCCTTACTATCGAACTTATCAATAAATTGGAACACAAGATTCAGAAAACCCATCTGGAATTGGAGACAGTTAAAGATAACTATCGGGAAATTATTGAGAATGCAAAAGACTTGATTCAAATCATCAATATTGACGGTTCCTTTGAATTTGTAAACCCGGCTTGGGAACAAGCCCTTAATTATACGCAAAGTGATAGAGAAAAAATAAATTTTTATCAGATTTTAGTTACTAGTGAAATTGATAAAGTGAAACAAGCTGTACATGATTTACAGCAGGGGCGAACGGTAAATACAATGGAGACATGCTTGAAATCTAAATCAGGTAATCTGGTTTTCGTTGAAGCAAATATTGTACCCCGAAAAAGTGAAGAAAGTTACATAGGAGCAAGTTTTTTCTTCAGGGATATAACCTACAAGAAAAACATTGAACAGGCTTTACATCTTTCCGAACAAAATCTTCGCGAGGTGTTTCCCAGAATAATAAAATCTTTATCATCAACCGTTGAAATACGTGATGTATATACTGCCGGACACCAAACCAGAGTCGCTAATTTGGCACAGCAGATTGCACAAATCATGAATCTGCCGAATGATGAAATTGAAGGGATCTATATTGCCGGTTTGCTGCACGATATCGGAAAGATCGCTATTCCGGCTGAAATCTTAAGCAAACCGAACAAATTGCTGGATTTAGAATTTTCTCTTATTAAAACTCATGTTACTGTCGGATATGAAATTATTAAACAGATTCAATTCCCCTGGCCAGTCGATACCTATTTATTACAGCACCACGAACGCAACGATGGATCCGGATATCCGAATGGAACAAAAAAGGAAGATATTCTATTGGGATCAGCAATTCTTATTGTAGCTGATGTAGTCGAAGCTATATCTTCCCATCGTCCTTATCGGCCGGCTCTGGGGATAGATTTTGCAATCTCGGAAATAAGCAAAAACAAAGGCACCTTGTTTGATGCTGATGTCGTTGATGCATGCCTTGCTGTGCTGCAGAATGAAAATTTCAGCTTTTAAGACTATTTTCTTTTAAACCACTTCTTTTTCCAAAAAAAGATGAGCATACCAATTGCTAAAACTGCCATAACCCCCAGCATGATAAAATAGGAGTAGCGGTACCCCAGTTCAGGGATATAATTAAAATTTGTACCATACACTCCCGCTATAAATGTTAAGGGGATAAACAGAGCAGAAAATATGGTAAGCACTTTCATAATATCATTCAGTTTGTTGCTCACCTGCGTATGATATAGATTCAACTGATCAGAGAGAATTTCCCGATAACTTTCTGAGGTCTCAACGACATTACTGCAGTTGTAAAACAATTCTCTGA
>JADHUD010000054.1 GCA_016784705.1 Spirochaetia bacterium
TAGCATCAATTTTACTGGCTCCTTTCACTTCACTAAACCCTACTATAGGTGTAGGAATTGTTTCCGGTGGAATTGAAGCATATTTAAGAAAACCAAGAGTTGTTGATTTTGAAAAAATTAATGAGGACATACTCTCTTTCAAAGGTTTTTTTAGAAACAGGGTAACCCATGCACTGCTTGTTTTCCTGTTTACCAGTATTGGAAGTGCAATTGGAACTTTTGCAGCATTTCCTTTCCTTGTCAGTCTTTTGAATTAAAGCCCCTTGAATCAGTGTTATCTGGGAACATTGTCTGGATTGCTTCCCTTATGTTATTACAGGAAGTAAATCCTCCGTAAGCAGTACCGGAAAAAGCATCAAATTCTTGAACTTTGGGTCCCAAAAACCGCTTAAAGCCCATTTTCTCCGCAGTAGAGATACGCTTATCAAGATGGCCAATTCTTCTTACTTCTCCGGCAAGGCTAAGTTCTCCTGCGGATGATAGTAGTTTTATAAGCGGCTTTCCTGTTCTTGCAGAATATAATGCAAGAGAAAGCGGCAGCTCAATTCCAACCTCCAGAAGCCGTATCCCACCGGCTACATTAATATATATATCCTGATCTGAAAATCTCAAACCTATATGTTTTTCGAGAATTGCAGAAATTCGAGAAACTCTCGCCGAATCAATCTTATCTGAATATACCCGGGTATATCCACTTTTAGCAGGGACTGTCAGCGCCTGAATTTCAACCATAAAAGTTCTTGTACCTTCAAATACTGCCGCAGCTGCAACCCCGGCAGGTATATCACCATCTCTTTTCTCAAGAAAGAAAGACTCCGGCTGTACTGCCGGCTTTAGTCCCTTTTCTGTCATCGTAAAAATTCCAATTTCATCAACAGATCCAAATCTATTTTTCCCGGCACGAATAATTCTCACACCTGTTTCAGCATGATCAAAATAAAGAACTGTATCTACAAGATGTTCTATTATTTTAGGACCTGCTAAAACTCCCTCTTTTGTAACATGTCCAATAATAAAAAGTGAGGTTTCCAAAGCTTTCGCAATATCCACAAGCTCCATAGAACAATATTTTATTTGGTTTACTGTTCCTGCTATCGGTCCTGCATCATCACTTACAACGGTCTGTATTGAATCTACGATAACAAGATCAAACTTTTCTTTGGTTAATATGTTAAGTAATTTGTGCAGCCGGGTTTCGCAGAGTACAGTAATTTTATCAAGCTTTAGACCCAACCTCTCTGCACGAAGTTTAATCTGGTTTGCAGACTCTTCTCCAGATATATATAATGCTTTTTTTGCGCCTGAATCTGACATTACTTGTAACAAAAGGGTGGATTTACCGATTCCAGGCTCTCCGCCAATCAACACGGTACTTCCTTTCATTATTCCACCACCAAGAACTTTGTCCACTTCAGATATTCCTGAACTAAAACGAAGCTCTTGCTGTATTCTCATAGTTTTCAGATTTTGCGGACTATTGGTTACCGTGTTAACTATATTTTTTGATCTATTACTGCTGCCCGATTCTTTCGTTGAAATCCTTTCCTCTACGAAAGAGTTCCATTTTCCACACTGTGGACATCGGCCAAGCCAATTCTGCTCTGTATTATTACACTCACTGCAAATATATACGGTTTTCTCTTTTGCCATTTTTCTATTTAGAAATCTATTAGCTCGACATCGAAAACAAGAAAACTATTTGGGGGAATAACTCCCGGATACCCCTTTTTCCCATACCCTAATTCAGGGGGTATAATTAAAATCCTTTTTTCTCCTTTTTTCATCGTTAAAAGGGCTTCATTCCATCCTTCAATTACCTGCCCTATAGCAAAAACAGCTGGTGTGTTTCTCTTGTAGGAGCTATCAAATTCAACACCATTTAGCAGCTTGCCTGAATAGTGAACGGTAACATTGGTTCCATACGGAGGAACCTTATCTCCCGAGGGCTTTCTTACAACAATATACCGTAAACCTGAAGATGAAACCGTAGCTTCCGGCCACCTGTTAAAAATCTCTTTTTCTGCTTTTTTTCTATCTGAAACGCCGCCACCTTCAGCTCTCTCTTTCTGTTTCTGCACAAGAAGATCAAATTCTTTTTGGGTAACATGAAACCTCTCAGCTTTTTCACCAATACGGATAATTTTTATTGTATGTATTTTATCACCTTGTACAATTTTATTAACGACATCCATCCCTTCACAAACATTTCCAAAAACCGTGTGTTTATCATTAAGCCATGGTGTAGCAACATGTGTTATAAAAAACTGGCTTCCGTTTGTTCCGGGACCACTATTTGCCATAGACAGTATTCCAGGTTCAGAATGCCTAAGGGATGAATTAAATTCGTCAGGGAATGTATATCCGGGGCCGCCTGTACCAGTCCCCAGAGGACATCCTCCCTGTATCATAAAATCGTTAATGACTCTATGAAAAACAAGACCATTGTAATAACCATCCTTTCCTTTAGCATTACCAAGGATACCCTCAGACAGTCCAACAAAATTGGAGACAGTAAGAGGTGCTTTTTCAAATTCTAGATTTATAAGGATAGTTCCTTTTGAACTATCAATTTTTGCATACAAACCATCTTTCAAAATATCCATAAAAACTCCTATTAGTGAATAAATACATTCATTGCAGCATATTGCCATTTATTATTTAGTCGAATAAATCATCTTTCTTTGATAATAGCTGATATAACCTCTCTAAATCATCAGATGAATAGAAGGTGATTTCAAGTTTACCTTTTTTCAAATTTCCTTTAAGAGAAACCCTTGTTCCAAGTACCCCAAGAAATTTCTCCTCAATTCTTCGAATATCAGCAGGTCTTTCTATCTTGTCATTCTTTTTAACCTTCTTTTTCGAGGCCCGAGAGCCCTCATTCAAGGCCTTCCCTTCATCTTCTGCCTGGCGCACAGACAAACTGTCTTTTACTATTTTATTATAAAGGATCTCCTGATCAGCAGGATTTATAACTGCAAGTAAAGCTCTGGCATGTCCCGCAGTTATAACACCTTCTTTCAGAGATTTCTGCATTACATCATTCAAGTTCAATAATCTGAGACTGTTTGCAATAGTAGATCTTTTTTTCCCAATTCTTTTTGATAACTCATCCTGACTCAACGATGCTTGGTCAATAAGAAAACGATAAGCTTGGGCTTCTTCAATTGGGTTTAAATTTTCTCTTTGAAGATTCTCAATCAATGCTACTTCAAGGCGCTGCTCTTCAGTAAAATTTTTTATCAAGGAAGGGATATGCTTTAATTCTGCTAATTTTGAAGCCCGAAAACGTCTTTCTCCTGCTACAATTATAAAATGACCGGGCACATCGGGAGACTCTTCAACAAGTATTGGCTGAAGAACGCCCTGCTCCCTGATTGAATCAGCAAGCTCCTGTAAAGCATTTGTATCAAAATATTTCCTTGGTTGACCGGGATTTGAGGTTATTTTATCCACCCCAAGCATTACTACACTATTGTTATTCTCATCTGTATAAGTCAGTTTGTCACCAGAAACCAATTTGCTGTCCATTGAATAATCACCCATAAGTGAGCTTATTCCCTTACCTAATCCTCTCTTAGCCACGATTCAGCACCTCCTTGGCAAGTTCAAAATAACTTTTAGCACCACTGCAAAACGGATCATACAAATTAATTGGCAAGCCATGGGACGGAGCTTCTGATAATCTAACATTTCGCGGTATCAGGCTGTTAAAGACTTTATCTGAAAAGTAATCTGAAACATCTTTTACAACATCCTTAGCTAATCTTGTTCGCTGATCGTACATTGTAAAAACAATTCCCATCAAATCAAGATCAGGATTAAGCTGTTTTTTAACACCCATTATTGTCCTGACCAGCATGCTTAACCCTTCTAAAGCAAAATATTCACATTGCAGTGGAATGATTGAATAATTTGCTGCTACTAATCCGTTTAAAGTGAGAAGACCTAACGAAGGAGGGCAATCAATAAAAACATAATCCCATTCCCCTTCCAGCTGGTTTAAATATTTATCAAGATAATATTCTCTTCTAAACGCATCAACTAATTCAACATTAAGCCCTGTAAGATTAATATTTGATCCGATAGCATATAATCTTTCTACTGGCGTACTCTGAATGGAATCCTCTATCTCAACTTTCCCGGTCATAACTTCATATATACCGGGAGTTTCATCATCAGCTCCTACTGCACTGGTTAGGTTTCCTTGCGGGTCAAGGTCGACCAAGAGAACCCGTTGCCCCAGCTCAGCCAGATAGGCTCCAAGATTTACTGTGGATGTTGTTTTTCCAACTCCGCCTTTTTGATTTGCGAAAACAATTTTTTTAACAGACATAAATTTATTATATATTAATTAGTTGAAAGGTGTCAGCTCTTTTATATATTCTCTTGACCATTTACTTAACATTCTGTACCTTTCAAAGACAAAACGAAAGGAGATAAGCAATGGAAGAAAAGGTAAAGCTAGCAATTAATGATATTAGACCATCACTTCAGAACGATGGAGGAGATATTGAATTCATCAGCCTCAATGGAGACATTGTCAGCGTCAGACTAACAGGAGCCTGTGCAGGATGCCCCATGTCCCAAATGACTTTAAAACAAGGTGTTGAGAGATATCTAAGAGAAAAGGTAGCCCCCACGCTGGAAGTTGTTTCTGTTAATTAATCGATTTACATACATAGTTTATTATATCGAACCAATTTGACAAATCAAAGAATGCATGGTTTTGAAGTTTTTTGATGAATATTATATTTTGTTATTTCTGAAGTAAATATAAATAATCAAAAAACTTCACTTTAAGGTAGTTCTTTAAAAATTTTATTATTTTGATAGATCCAATTTTTTATCTGGATCTATCGAGGAAATTTCAAAATGATTTTATTTTGAAATTTCGACGATTTGGTCAGAAGTTTGTATTTCAAATAAATAATTATATAATAATTATTTATTTGAATATATATATAAACAAACTTCAAAAGCCAATTTCCAAATATGCGAAGCATTTTGAAATTGGTTCTATCACTTATTTTTTTAATCTGAGCTGAAGTACTTATGGTTCCAGCTGTAAGAATTCAGTAGTTACTAAGAAACAAACCACAAACTGAGAATCTTAAAAAAATTAAAGTTCAAAATTTAAAAAAGCCGACAGCTTTATTCCTTTTTGCAAAATATGACCTCAAAATAAGATGATTTGCATCTTATTCAAAAAAGTATATGTACTATATTCTCTTGGTAAGATTTTATTGAATTCTTATAATTTTTTACAACCCTATTTTCAACTCTATAAAATTTTTGCATTTTTTTCTTTTTTTGTTTCACGTGAAACATTCATAATGGCATTGGTATTCAGTGCAGAAACATTTCTTCAATTGTTTCATCTCTAAGAAGTTTTTTCTCAAACCACACAGCGATATTTGCACACCCTTTATACAATAAATATTTTTCGCTGTAATTCAGTTTTCAGTAATTTTGGCAGCATTTGTTACCAAAATAGCCTTCGTTATTTGTTCAATAATTTTTATACCTGGCTTAATTACCTTATACAGCCTTTATCCATTACTAAAGACTCTTGTCCAAAGGTACTTGACTGATAAATATTTCAGAGTTTCATGGCTTGATACCAAGTATCAATTAATAAAATTTGTTATCTTGGAAAGTTGTATAGTACCGATTAAATCCAATTACATGAAACGGGGTCAAATCTTCTGCAGTTTTTTAATCAACATTTATAATATGTTGTAATATATGTAATTAAACTCAACAAACACGTTCAAAACCATGTATTCATGGATCAAGCAAATTTCTGGTAATCCGAGATATACCAAAGTTTGATTCTTAGATTTTAGTAATTGTCTTGATTACATAAGAAACAACAACATATCATTGTTTCACGTGAAACAATTTATAGAAAGCGGCAAATACTACCACTTTCTAATTAATTATTATTAAAAAACTACTCTTCCTCCTGCAAACTATCTTCTTCTTCATCTTCGTTTTCGTCTTTTTCCGTTTTAGCAATTGATACAATTTGGTCAGGTTTTCTTATTAAAGAAACTATTACTCCCCCTGCGTTTCGTCCTTGAACTGGTATACGTGCTGCCGAGGTTCTAATCGATAATCCTTGAGCGGTAATGCACATCAGATCATTTTCTTCATTAACAGAAAGAGCCCCAACAATCTCACCTGTTTTTTCAAAAAACTTATAACAAATTTGCCCTTTTGTACCTCGAGAATGGCTTGCAAAACTGTTAAATTCCAACCTTTTCCCATATCCATTGGTTGTAAGTAATAAAATTTTATTATTCTCATTTACCCTTAAAATAGCAGCAACTTCATCAACTGCAGAGAGTTTAATTCCGCGAACTCCTCTGGATGATCTGCCCATAGCCCGAACCATTTTTTCTGAAAATCTGACAGCCTGCCCTTTCCTTGTAACCAATAAGGCTTCATCATTCCCTGATGTTAAAAGCGCACTTACCAGCTTGTCACCACTATCAAGATTGATTGCAGCAATTCCCCTTGTTTTAGCATTTTTAAACAATGGAATTTCAACTTTTTTTACAACACCACGGAGGGTGGCCATTAACAGATATGTCTGAGGAGTAAATTTTTTGAATGTTATTATTGCTGTTATATCTTCATCGGAAGAAATTGCTAAAAGGGATTTAACATGACTGCCTTTTGATGTTCGAGATCCTTCAGGAATTTCGTGTACTTTTATCCAATAGGCTTTTCCTTCAGAGGTAACAAAAAGAACATGATCATGCGTTGAGGCAACAAATAAATGTTCAACAAAATCCAAGTCGCGTAAATTTGCCGCTTTTGCACCTCTTCCTCCGCGTCCCTGAGTTCTATATGCAGTTACTGGAACCCGTTTTATAAATCCTCTGTTTGAAACAGGAACTACAACACTTTCCTCTTTAATAAGATCTTCAATATTAATGTCATCCACTTCATTGTTGAGAATTTCTGATCTTCTTTCATCTCCAAACTTTTCTGAAACTTCTCTTGTTTCGTCTGTAATTACTTCCATCTGCATCTTTTCACTTGCCAGTAATTCTTTATAATATGCTATTCTTCCTTTAATCTCTTCAAGTTCTTCAACTATTTTCTGGGTCTCAAGACTTGTAAGCTTTTGAAGCCGCATATCAAGAATTGCCTGAGCCTGAAGCTGTGACAGACCAAACCTGTTGATTAACCCATCACGGGCATTAGAAACATCCGAGGATTGTTTTATTATTTTTATAACTTCATCAATATTTTCCAGAGCAATTTTCAAACCTTCAAGTATATGTGCTCTCTCTTCAGCTTTTTTTAACTCAAATATAGTTCTCCGAATAATTACTTCTTTTCTGTGCTGAATATAATAAAAAATCATCTCTTTAAGAGATAATAACTTAGGACGTCCGTTTACTAACGCCAGATTATTTACGTTAAAATTCTGCTGAAGAGAGGTGTGCATAAATAATTGATTTAGAACAACTTTTGCAACTGCGCTCCTTTTAAGTTCTATAACAATTCTCATTCCATCACGATCAGATTCATCCCGTAAATCTGAAATTCCATCGATTTTTTTATCTCTTACCAAATCTGCAATTTTTGTTATAAGGTTTGCTTTATTAACCTGATAAGGAAGTTCAGATACCAGAATAACATCCTTCCCGCTTGCCAGTGTATCCATGCTGCATCTGGCACGGACAGTGATTTTACCACGCCCTGTACGAAATGCATTCTTTATACCTCTAGTCCCATAAATAATTCCTGCCGTTGGAAAATCCGGTCCTTTAATATGATCCATAAGATCATCAAGCTCAATGTCCGGGTTGTCTATCTGAGCACAAACAGCACTGCATACCTCGGTAAGGTTATGCGGAGCCAGATTTGTAGCCATTCCGACTGCAATTCCGCTTCCTCCATTAACCAGCAAATAAGGAAAAGCCGCAGGAAGAATAAGCGGCTCAATCATAGAATCGTCATAATTGGGGCCAAAGTCTACAGTTTCTTTGTTTATATCACTGAGCAAATACTCAGCTATTTTTGCCATTTTTGCTT
Organism: Spirochaetia bacterium; assembly: GCA_016784705.1. Lineage (GTDB taxonomy): Bacteria > Spirochaetota > Spirochaetia > JABMQR01 > JABMQR01 > JABMQR01. Next base: position 8,056 of record JADHUD010000054.1, read on the forward strand.
CGGTATATCTCATTGCAGCTGGCGGATCACCATCAACAGAACCAAAGTTTCCTTGCGGCTTTACTACCGGATATCTCAAAGAGAAATCTTGTGCAAGTCTCACCAGTGCATCGTAGATCGATTGATCACCATGCGGATGAAATTTTCCTAATACATCACCAACAATACGTCCACACTTTTTAAAAGCTTTATCTGAACGTAACCCCATCTCATACATCGAATAGAGAATTCGCCGGTGAACAGGCTTTAATCCATCCCGAACATCAGGGAGTGCCCGACTTACTATTACAGACATTGCATAATTTAAATAAGACTCTTTCATCTCGTCTTCAATTGCAATAGGAATTATTCTTTGTTTATCTACTATATTACTCAATTTACTACCTCATATTCACGCTGATCCAAAAAAACCATTAACCCCGATTAACCACGGTATTATGATAAAAAAAATCTTATCTCTGCTAATTTTTCACATATCAGACATCAAGATTAGAGACTAATAATGCGTTATCTTCAATAAATTTTCTTCTTGGCTCAACATCCTCACCCATCAGCATTGAAAAAATAGTATCTGCTTCTACAGCATCATCCATTTTTATCTGAACAAGACTTCTAGTCTCCGGATTCATTGTTGTTTCCCAAAGTTGAGCCGGGTTCATTTCACCAAGACCCTTGTATCGTTGAATTCCTATTTTTGAATCGCCGGAAACAACGCCTAACTCAATAAATATTTTATCCCGATCCTTTTCATCATAGGCATACCGTATGGTTTTACCATAGGTAATTTTATATAAAGGAGGCATTGCCAGATATATATAGCCTTTTTCATAAAGTTCCGGCATATACCTGAAAAAGAAAGTTAACAGCAACGTTCTTATATGTGAGCCGTCAACATCCGCATCTGCCATAATGATAATTTTATGGTATCTAACCTTTGCCGAATCAAACTCACTACCAATATTTGCACCAATGGATGTTATAATCGGTTGTAATTTCTCGTTACCAAGCACTTTGTCTACTCGGGACTTCTCAACATTCAGCATTTTTCCCCAAAGCGGTAAAATAGCTTGAAATTCCCGATTTCTCCCCTGCTTGGCGCTTCCTCCGGCACTGTCACCCTCAACAATATAGACTTCACATAACGATGGATCTTTTTCACTGCAGTCTGCAAGTTTTCCAGGCAGCCCGGAACCTTCGAGAAATGATTTTCTCCGGGTTAGGTCACGTGCTTTTCTGGCAGCAACTCGTGCCCTGGCAGCAAGGACAGCCTTATCCAGTATAGACTCAACTACATCAGGAAACTCATCAAAATAGTCATTCAACTTCTGATTAACTAAAGATTCAACTATTCCTTTAATTTCAGAGTTTCCCAGTTTTGTTTTTGTTTGCCCCTCAAATTGTGGTTGTGGAACCTTTATTGACAAGACTGCAGTAATTCCTTCCCTCACATCTTCTCCGGAAAAGGGTACATCTATTTTTTTAGCCAATTTTGATTTTTTCAAAAACTCATTAAAAACTCTAGTCAGAGCAGCTTTAAAGCCTATTAAATGGGTTCCCCCTTCGCGGGTGTTTATATTATTTACAAATGTAAATACGGTTTCACTATATCCATCGTTATACTGAAGAGCCAGCTCAACAACGACATTTTCTTTTACTGCTTCAAAGTAGACCGGTATTGGGTGCAGCGGCTTTTTCGTCTTATTTAAATATTCAACAAAAGATTTAACCCCGCCTTCAAATTGAAAAACCCTTATTTTAGGTTCGATAATTCTTTCATCCCTAAAGATTATTTTAACACCCTTGTTGAGAAACGCTAACTCTCTAAGTCTTTGAGAGAGTATATCATAACTAAATTCTGAAGTCTCAAAAATGGTAGGATCGGGTTTAAAACGGATATGGGTACCTTCAAGATTTGTTTCCCCAGTAATTCTTACCGGTTCGCTGCTTAATCCCTGCATATACCGCTGAAAATAGATTTTATTTTCTCTATGAACTTCTACTTCAAGCCACTCAGACAAGGCATTTACAACTGAAACACCTACTCCGTGAAGGCCGCCGGAGACTTTATAGCTGTTTTTATCAAACTTACCTCCTGCATGAAGCTTAGTCATTACAATTTCGAGAGCACTAATGTTTTCTGTTGGGTGAATATCTACAGGAATTCCGCGGCCATCATCAGTAACACGTATAATATTATCTTTTTCAATAGCTACTAATATATTTGAACAATGTCCCGCCAAAGCCTCGTCAATACTATTATCTACAATTTCATAGACTAAATGGTGAAGACCGTCGGGTCCGGTCGAACCAATATACATTCCTGGTCTTTTCCTGACAGCTTCAAGGCCCTTTAAGACCTGAATATCCTGAGCAGAATAATTTGTTTGCATACTTTGTTACCTGTTTGTTAGAAGGATATGATCATTATATATTTTTACAAAACAAAAGTAAAGGAAGCGGATTTTCCGGATCCTAAAAACAACTTGTTAAAATCTGTTTCATTGCTATTTTATAGTAATGAAAAAAATTGATTTCTAAATAATTAAATGTAGTATTTATAATAATTATTTGTTTGTATATTATATATTTATTTTATTAGTTATAATGACTAACTAATAAAACAGTAAAGTAAAACTGCTGTTATTTCAGGATAATTCTTGTTATTATTACAGCACTGTTATACTATATCCATTATGAATAATGATACAAATAACTATAGCCTTTTTTGGAAAGAAACACTTAGCAGAATTAGATCAGAAATTTCTGAACAGGAGTACTTCACCTGGTTTAACAGACTTGAATATGAATCGTCAAAAGCAAATGAAATTATTTTCTCTGTACCCTCAATCTTTATACAAGATCAAATTAAACAACGCTATATAAAAAATATAAGCAGCATTCTAAATGAGCTTACAGGAACAGAAATTAAAATTTCATTTATTATAAAAAAACAATCTGCATCTCAACTGAAAAATGAAACACACTCTGAAGAGATGGAGAGTAAAGATAATGATAATGAAAATTTTTCTTCTAAGAAAAAAAAACATCATACAATAAAAAATGATCCTGCAAGTAATTCCTACTCTTTTGATACTTTCGTTATTGGCGATAACAGCTCTTTTGCCTTCAATGCATGTATGGCAATTGCAAAAAATCCGGGAACGACCTATAACCCCTGCCTGATTTATGGTGGTGTTGGATTAGGAAAAACCCATCTAATTCAATCTATTAATAATTATGTCTCAGAAAACACTCAGGAATTAGATATTAAATATGTGACAGCTGAAACATTTACCAATGAGTTTATAAAATCAGTCGGAGACAGAAAAACGCAGCAATTTAAAAATAAATATAGGAAAGTTGATATTCTGTTGATTGATGATATTCACTTTTTACAGGGTAAATCATCAACTCAGGAGGAACTTTTTCATACATTTAATGATTTATACGATTCCAACAAACAAATGGTTTTTACCTGTGACCGTCCTGTGTCTGAATTAAAGGAACTTACTGCCCGATTAAGAAGCCGTTTTGAACGTGGACTAAATGTTGATCTGCAGCCACCTAATTTTGAAACAAGAATGGCAATATTGAGAAAAAAATGTGAAAAACAGGAATATGAGATGTCAGATGACGTACTTACATTCATATCAAAAAATATTAATACAAATGTTCGTGATTTGGAAGCATCACTAACTAAACTAAT
>JADHUD010000055.1 GCA_016784705.1 Spirochaetia bacterium
TGAATAGTTTTGATATCTTTATCTGTTACTGTCCGGCCCTGAACTTTCCGACTCACTTCCATGTTTCAGACTATAGCAGATCATTTAGTGGGAGTCCATAGCTTTATATAACTTTTTTTGGATTGTGCTGAATAGTTACGATTTGTTATACCTTACTACCATATGAACAACAGTTTTACCTGTACCCGAGTTCTCAATTGAATGATCAACATCGCAATGATAGGCAATAAAATCTCCCTTTTTCAGTTCTGTAACATTTTTCCCGGCAGTTACTTTAACCTGACCCTTAATAACGGTAATAAATTCTTCGGAGTTGGGAAAGTGCGGATCTGATCTCAGGGCTGCACCCAGCTCAAAGGTAAGCATATACAACTCAAGATCTTCAACCATACTAAGCGGAGAGAGAACGTGAATAAGAACACCTTCTTCATCGGTATCCAGAGTAACAATGTTCTCATAGCGGTTTATACTGAATTTCCGTTTCGGTTCATCAGTTCCTTCCAGAAGTGCGTGGACTTCAACTCCCAGACCCTGTGATATTTTCCAGACTGTAGCTATCGTGGGATTAACTTTATTAGATTCTATCTGGCTGAGCATAGCTTTTGAGACTCCGCTGCGTTCAGATAAGACATTCAGGGTAAGATTCTGAGAATTCCGTATTTTCTGGATATTTTTTCCAATAAGGGGTGGTTGGTCCATCTGTATGCTCCTGTAAAACTCTAATCATATTTGCAGCTTTTTTCCGGTAATAAGAACCAATTTCAAAAATGCTTCGCATTTTTGAAATTGGCTTTTGAAGTTTGTCTATATATATTCAAATAAATAATTATTTATTTGAAATACAAACTTCTGACCAAATCGTCGAAATTTCAAAATAAAAGCATTTTGAAATTTCCTCAAAAATTATAGCATATTTGCTGAAAGCATAAAACCGGCAAATTGACTTCATACTGAAAGTTTACTATACTGAACAAGTATTCACTATAGTAAACAATGTTTTTTGTATTTTGTAAAGAAGTCAGAGCCAATTTCAAAATAAAATCATTTTGAAACCTCCTCGCCAATGAGGGCAAAGGGCAAAAAAGCTGTTTCCATGGGTTCAGCTGAAAATCTGGTAAAAAACTGCCAGGTGCAAAGGAGAGAATTGTGAAACGGATACTTATTACCGGTGCGCTGGGGCAGCTTGGATCCGAAATAGCGGTTGCGCTGCGGAAACGCTATGGAAATACTAATGTAGTGCTTACTGATATCAGAGATGATATCAATTCTGATCTAAAAGAATCAGGCCCATTCTACAGCATTGACTGCAGGAATGGAGAAAAACTGGCTGAAATTGTTCGGAATCATGATGTGGACACCATTTATCATCTTGCGGCGCTGCTCTCTGCTGTTTCAGAACTTAACCCGCAGAAAGCATGGGATATAAATATGAATGGCTTACTGACAGCATTGGAAGTTGCCAGAAGTGAGCACTGCGCATTGTTTACACCATCTTCCATCGGTGCCTTTGGTCCCACAACTCCCAGAGATTATACTCCGCAGGATACCATACAGCGTCCTACATCAATGTACGGAGTAACAAAAGTTGCCGGTGAACTTCTTTGTGATTATTACCATCATAAATATGATGTAGACAGCAGAGGAGTGAGATATCCGGGAATTATCTCAAATCTCACACAACCGGGCGGCGGGACAACGGATTATGCAGTAGAGATATATTATGCTGCTGTTGAAAAAGGTTCTTATGAATGCCCTTTATCAGATAATACCTATCTTGATATGATGTATATGCCGGATGCAGTTAATGCAGCAATAGGCCTAATGGAAGCGGATCCAGCTGCATTACGCCATAGGAATGCTTTTAACGTAGGAGCTATGAGCTTCTGCCCAGAAGAACAGGCAGCGTACATCAGGAAGCATATACCGGATTTTTCCATTACCTATAGAGTTGATCCGGTAAAGCAGGCCATTGCGGATTCCTGGCCAAATATTCTGGAGGATTATGCGGCAAGAGTTGAGTGGGGATGGAAACCGCAGTATACCCTGGAAACAATGACGGAAGATATGCTCAATACGCTGCAAAGACGGCTGAAATTATCAACCATCTGACCCGCCGGTTTCGGTTCGGATTATATTTTTTTTAATCAAGGATTATTAAGGAAGTGGTTCGATATGCTTGATTCAAAGGAGGATGGATTATGTTCGGGAAAATGAAAAATGATATATCACAGGAACTGGAGAAATTAAAGGGTGATGGATTATATAAGCATGAACGAATTCTGACATCCCCGCAGGACAGCATTATATCTGTGAATGCTGAAAAATTTACCGGCAGTGTGCTGAATTTCTGTTCAAACAATTATCTGGGTCTTGCTTCACATCCGGAAGTAGTGAAAGCAGCTGAAGAGGCCATGGAAACATGGGGATTCGGCCTCTCTTCAGTTCGATTTATCTGTGGAACCCAGCAGCTGCATAAAGATCTGGAGCGGCAAGTATCCGCATTTTTAGGGACAGAGGATACCATTCTCTACGCAGCCTGTTTCGATGCTAACGGCGGTGTTTTTGAACCGCTCTTAGGGTCAGAGGATGCTGTTATTTCAGATGCTTTAAATCATGCCTCAATTATCGACGGAGTTCGTCTGTGCAAAGCTCAGCGCTATAAATATACCCATAGTAATATGCAGGATCTGGAGAGGTGTCTCAAGGAATCAGCACATGCCCGATATCGATTAATCTGTACAGATGGCGTTTTCTCAATGGATGGCGATACAGCAAAGCTTTCAGAAATATGTGATCTTGCTGATCGTTATGATGCTTTGGTAATGGTTGATGATTCACATGCTACCGGATATATCGGAAAGACCGGCAGAGGTACATCCGAACTTACCGGGACAACCGGCCGGGTAGATATTATAACTACTACATTCGGTAAAGCCCTTGGAGGTGCCAGCGGAGGCTGTACATCAGGGAGAAAAGAGATCATAGAGCTGCTGAGACAGCGTTCAAGACCCTATCTTTTTTCAAATACTTTGGCTCCGGCAGTTGCTGGGGGAACCTTGAAGGTTTTGGAAATGCTTTCTGAATCTACAGAGCTTCGTGATCGTCTGGTACTGTCAGCTGATTATTTCCGGGAGCGCATGAAAAATGCCGGCTTTACCATTGTTGATGGGGATACAGCAATAGTTCCCGTTATGCTCTATGACGAGAAAACAGCAGCTGAAATGGCAGATGCCCTGCTGCTGGAAGGAATCTATGCAATAAGTTTTTCCTATCCGGTTGTGCCAAAAGGAAAAGCACGAATACGGCTTCAGATCTCTGCGTCACATACACAGGAAAATCTGGATTTTGCTGTTGCGGCATTCGTAAAAGTTGCCAAAGAAATGGGGCTTACTGTTTCCTGATCTTCTATTATTGATCGTGAAACAGTTTTTTCTCAAGTATTTCAGCATAATCCGCAAGATCCCGAAGAATAATTTTATCTTTTGCACTGATATCGGTACGTTCACTTTTCTCAGCTATTTTTCGTTTGAAAAACTGCAGGTTGACAATAACGTCTGCGGGGGGGAACAGAATCCGGCTGGCGGCAAAACTTTTCCATTTTAAGAGTTCTTCCCCATTCAGCAGCTCTGGATAATTTCGTGCAGTATATCTCCACAACATTTCGGGAATTCTATTATCATTAAAATTCAACCGGAGAGACAAGAGCTCTTTTGCCGGCGTGTTATGAATAATCTGGAATCGTTCACGATCTTCATCGCTGAAAAAACCGCCGGTATAGATGCGGAAATCCGGATCAGATACTGCCTCTGGTTTCTGACGATCGAAAGCAGCCCGCAGTTTCATAGGGATATCCGGCCGCTCCTCAATTCTTTTAAAATGTTCCATACACAATTCTTTGTTAATATTCAGTCTCTTAGCATTTTCCTCAGTAAGGGTTCCTGCAGGTGCTATAAACGGTGATTTGTTGAGAGATATACGAGTTAATTTCATCTCACTGCTTAACAGCTCTTCCGAGTTGGCTGATATAAGCGCTTCCGGATCAAATGACAGGTTGTAGCAGATTATGGAGTTGCTGTTTTTTGGATTAACTGCTAACGGGAGAACGAGAGCTGTACATCCATATTCTGAAGTATGTACAGCAGATGTATGCAGTATGGGTTTATGTTGGTAGAGATTGATTTTTTCTTTTAAGGCACTCTTTTTACGATGATAAAATGCATAACTGAAAAGTTCAGGTTGTTTGGTATATATTAATTTCGCCACAGCGATTGTTGCAAATACATCTGCAAGAGCATCATGTGCATCAGTATGCTTGATTTCATTTGCCTCAGTGAGAGCTTCTAAGCGAAAAGAGGGACGGCCCTCATCATTTTTAGGCCACTGTATCCCGCCCGGTCTAAGATCATGTGCTGCCCGCACCATATCGATAATATCCCAGCGTGTATTTCCCTGTGCATATTCACGAAGATACGGATCATAGAAATTACGGTATAAAGCATTCCTGATAAATTCATCATCAAATTTAATATTATTATAACCTGTAACACAGGTTCCGGGTTTTGAAAATTCTTCGTTTATCCGTTGTATGAAATCATTCTCAGGTAATCCTTTTTGCAGGGTTATCTGAGGAGTAATGCCGGTTACAAGACAGGCAAGAGGATCGGGCAGATAATCATCGGTTATTTTACAATAGAGAATAACCGGCTCATCAATAACATTGAGGTTTGTATCTGTCCTTATTCCGGCAAACTGTGCAATACGGTCATATTGGGAGTGTAACCCGAATGTTTCCAGATCGTACCAGAAAATAGTTTCATCCTGCATAATACAATATCATAGCACAACTTCTCAAAAAAATCCGCAATGAACGTATTGAGATTCTAATAAAAAAGCCGGTATTTCAGAAAACAGCAGGGACAAACAGAAAGCAGCAGGGATAAACAGAAAGGTTGAAATTTAGCAGATTCTCATTTACAATCAGTCACACTATATCAGTGGAAGGAGTCCATTTTGAAACAGCGTAAGAATAGTGCTAAAGAATTTATTCGCATCAATGAAATTGGACCGGATTCTGTTGATATGCAGGCTTGCTGTGATCAGTTTCTGGATGAGATGCGCAGAGGTCTTTCCGGTGAGGATTCACCTGTAAAAATGCTGCCGACCTATATTTCGATGCAGAATGACCTGCCGGTCGATGAACCGGTTATAGTACTTGATGCAGGCGGTACAAATTTTCGTATATGTACGGTTTCATTTGATAAAGAATTGAAACCGGTTATCAGCAACTTCAAAAAAAATAAAATGCCGGGATTCGAGAGAGAAGTCTCTGCTAAAGAGTTTTTTACTCTGATAGCTGAATATGTTCAGCCGGTGATTCATACCAGCAGAAAAATTGGCTTCTGCTTCTCGTATCCAGCCGATATTAATCCTGAAAGGGATGGTACCCTCCTTTTTTTCTCTAAAGAGATAAAAGCCCCGGAAGTCAGAGGAATGCAGATTGGGAAAAATCTTCTTTCTGAACTTGGTCAGGAACAAGCAGGGCATATAACTAACTTGACATTGCTCAATGATACAGTTGCTACTCTTCTGGCTGCTAAAGCTGCTGCAGCAGGGAAAAATTACAGCGGGTATATTGGTTTCATTCTCGGAACCGGAACAAATACCAGTTATCTGGAAAGTAATAAAAATATAACAAAAGTTTCAGGGCTTGATCGGAGCGGTTATCAGATAATAAATGTTGAATCTGGTGGTTTTGGTTTTAAGGGAAGCCGGCTTGATAGAGAATTTTATGCAACAACTGAAAATCCGGAAAGATATCACTTTGAAAAGCTTATTTCCGGGGCTTATCTTGGTCCGTACGCTGGTAAAGTACTCGAAACAGCAATTGATTCAGGACTGTTCAGTGATGAATTTTGTAATAAGTTTAAGACTCTAGGATTGATTGATACAATTATTATGGATAGTTTCCTTCATGAACCGAAAAACAAAGAGGGCCGGCTAGCCTGGTGCTGCACCGATGACGAAGATTCTGCGGTTCTGTACCTACTGCTGGATGCTATAATTGAGCGGGCAGGCAAGCTGACTGCAGTTAATTTATCTGCAGCAGTGCTGAAAGCCGATATTGGAACGCACCCGGCATATCCGGTATGTATAAATGCTGATGGTACAACGTTCTATAAAACACATAACCTCAAGGCATATACTGAATATTATCTGCATCAGTTTCTGGGTAAAAAACATGAAAGGTTTTATGAAATAATTGCGGTTGATAATGCACCTGTATTAGGTGCAGCAATTGCCGGACTTATGAACTGATACCCGGTAATGTTCATTGACTCAGATACAGGCTATGGGTGATCCTATGGAGTCTATATTACCAGTTTTTCCCAAATGCACAAGAAACCATGATTTGTCTCCGGTTCTGATGCCGCCAAGAGCCCATTGGAGCGGGTAGGTTGATGCAATGAATCTGGCCCGGTCAATAATTTTGGGTATTTCAGAATAAAACGGAACAATACGGCTGATAAAATTCTCTCCATACTGCAGTAAAAGACATGCAATATCTGTTGCCGGGTCGCCGATACCGGCTGATCCAAAATCTATTATTCCATTTAATTTTTTTTCTTTCTCATCAAAAAGCAGGTGGTAATCGGTCAGATCCCCATTAATTAATGACGGAGTATATTCAGTAAATGTATTGTCAGCAATAATTACTCTGAATAGTGCATCTATTGTATCCCTGGCTGAAGCAGTCAAAAAGCTGTACAATTCCTGCTGCACATCATCATAGAGTTTCAGCCAGTCATCATATGTGTGGGCAGTATGCGAGGGTAAAATTTTAGCATTGTGTAATTTAGTCTTTGAGATTCCATGTATACTTTTAAGAAAATGCCCGATATTTTTGGCTAATAAAGTTTTTTGATCCGGATTGAATTTCTCATATTCATGATCAGTTAAAGCCGAACCTTTAATACGGTTATAGCTTATGAATGAATTATGATGTATCTGCCACTTGGGGATGGAGATATCTGAAATATCTCCGGCAAGTTTAAGGCAGGAAGCTTCTTTGAACATATCATCTACTGCCCAGTCATACTTCGGAAACCTGAAAACTAATTCGTTATTAACAATCAAAATATCATATACAAGACCATTATCTTTATAGTTAACAGTATCAATTTCCAGATCTGGAAAGACCTGTGCAATCTCTTCTAAATGTTCATATTCGATCTCTATAGAATCTCTTTTTATATAACGGTACACATTGATCCTCCTGCGGAGTATCAGTATAGCATGTGATTTGTGAAAAGGGTAGTAACTGGCAACTTGATCCAGATTATATTATAAGGATGCCCCTTTTCTGTCTGCTTCATAAACAAGATTGGTATGCCACTGAAGAAGTATGCTCTCACGCTCTTTATCAGCACCTTTACAATCTGCCTGCACACGGAATACCGGCTCTGTCCCTGATCCGCGCATCCAGATATAATCTGTAGCTTCACCGGATCCGTTGAAGAAAATTATTTTTAATCCTCCGGTTTCAAGCCCTGTTCGAAACATTTTTCCCATACCTCTCCGACATTCTATGCCCTCTGTATTATCTTCAGCCCATGAAACTATACCTAAAGGACTAAATACCGTATCTGCATCTTTTTCCCAGTGTTTCAGGAATAGTTTTTCATACGCGTCTTTCAACCGGGCTTGAGATTTTTCCCGGATTTTTAAAACAGCATGCGTTTCAGAGGTGCCGGTAGTGGAAAATTGAGGCAGTGTTTTCAAAATATCCGGAAAAGTAAAATTTTTTGTGTAAGCTTCGAGCTGCCCTGATCTTTTACACCAGATTTTGAACAAACCCTCACCATCGCCATTGCGCTTACCATCACGCAGAGCCATGAGCTTTATGAAAGACATCAATGTATTTAATGGGTCCCTTACTGATGCCGGGTACGTTATATTTCCACCATTAGAACCTTCACCTAAAATTCGAACTGAATAACCGGAATTTCTCAGTTTGTTAGCCAGGTTAACAGTATTTGCTTCTCCCACTTCGGTACGAAAAACCTCTGCACCGAAAGCCCGGGCAATACTATCTATCCGCATGGAAGTCGGGCCGTTAACCACAACAGCCTCTTTTCTGGTCCCATTTTTTCTGTCAGCACCAGCAGCTCTGCCAGCACTATAAACATTATCAGCACTAGCGGCAGAGTACTCTGAAAAAGCCAGCTCCGACATTACCGCAAGAGCAAATACTTCCTGAGCTTCCAATGCCTTAGCCGATCCGGTGTTTTCATCAATATATACGATATTACCACGGTCGCCATCATTATCCGGTACATACCCGAACAAAAAAGAGGGATCTTCTCCATATGCTTTCTCCAACTCTGATCTGCATTCATCCAGGCTGAATCCTTCCGGAATTATTCTGTGCACAATATCACCCGGTCTGGTATGCACAGCATGTATGTGAATTCCAAGCTCTTTCAGAAAAGAGATGTCAATCGAACAAGTTCTTGCACTGCCGTTCAGATCGGCAGCAATACCAAGGCCGATATTCTGAGTATATGTACGAATTTTACTAAGTACCTGATCCTGGCCGCAAATACCCTGTGTGCTTGCAGCTGTCATGATAGTAAACTCACGGTAAGTATCAAGTGCTTCATATTTGTTTCTGCTGATTTGTGTTAAGGTATTATAATACTTTTCAGGTGAAACACTCTGTTCCAAATTTGCGAGTTTTACCGGGAAGGTTATATCAGCACAATACTCCTTAAATCTATCAATAAGGATTGCTGCCTCTTCACGGCCAAAAACACCCCCTTTTCTACCGAATTTAAAGCCGTTATGCCCGACCGGGTTGTGACTGGCAGTAATATAGATAAAACCATCCACGGATTCATCAACTGCAGAATAGGCCATTAATTCAGGAGCTGCTGAGATAAAGAGATGTTTAACTTGTATGTTTTCAGCAAGCAGGATTCTGGTAATGCTGTCAGCAATTGCAGGACCTGTGGGACGTGAGTCCATACCAATCAGCAGGGTAAGAGAATGTTTGTCGGGCAATGAATTAATCATATGATCAGCGAAGGCGGCGGCTGTAACCCCGGAAATCACCGTATCTGCCGGAGATATATTTTCTGAGAAACTCTCCTCGCTACCGTCATCGGCAAAGATTTTCCGCCAGCCGGAAACAGAGAGAATCATGGAGTTTATTTGTGCTGAAAGGATATCGGGCAGATGAGAACCGTGCTGAGATGAGAGAATTTCAAGTGCTTTGTGTATAGGGAAGATTTCTGGATCTGCAACCGTAAGCTGAGTGTCAGTATCAATAAATCTCATAGCAGACCTCCTTGCTGATTCCGCTAATTATATAGTGTGATATAATAGATGTAAAGTTCAGGGAATTTTTTTTGATCCGGTTGTATTTTTCACAAATTACACGATATTATTAACAAAGTTGTATTTCAAGGAAATTTCAAAATGATTTTATTCATTTTGAAATTTCGACGATTTGGTCAGAAGTTTGTATTTCAAATAAATAATTATATAATAATTATTTATTTGAATATATAGACAAACTTCAAAAGCCAATTTCCAAAAATGCGAAGCATTTTGAAATTGGCTCTTTCTCGTATGAATCCGGCTCAAGAAAAAAAGGAACAGCTGTCAATTATGAATACACAAATAACCGGAATAGTTCAAAGAGTTGCAGCCATACATGATTTATCTGGTTTTGGAAGATCATCACTTACTGTGGTGCTTCCAGTTCTTTCAGCAATGGGGATTCAGGTGTGTCCGCTTCCCACAGCATTATTGTCAACTCAAACCAGTGGTTTTAACAACTATTATTTTCTCGATTTGACTGAATCCATGAAAAAAATTATTTCTCATTGGGCAACTCTGGGAATTCGGTTTAATGCAGTATATTCCGGATTCCTTGGCTCATCTGATCAAATCAGTATTGTCTCTGATTTTATCGGAGACTGCAGAAAAAATAGTGAAGATGGTGAACTGCTTGTTCTCATTGATCCTGTTCTGGGTGATGAGGGAGTACCTTATGGACCAGTTGACAAGGAGATGATTGATGGAATGAGGAAGTTGGTTGCTAAAGCCGATGTAATTACCCCGAATTATACTGAAGCTGCTTTATTATTGAAGAAGCCAATAAAAAAGAGTCTGCAGACTGAAGAAATTAAAGAGTATCTGATGCATCTTGCAGATTTGGGTCCGCAGAAAGTAGTAATAACAAGCACTCCTGTTGCAGGAAGTGAAAGCTTATGTTCGACCTGTTTTTATGACAAGAATACTCATTTATTCTGGAAGGTTGAGAGTGACTATCTCCCTGCAGCATATCCCGGGACAGGGGATATGTTTTCAAGCATTGTTGTCGGCAGCCTGCTAAGGGGAACAGGTTTTCCTGATACGGTTGACCAGGCTGTTCACTCTGTCTATAAAGCAATTCAGGAAACATATCTGCGGAATATTCCTGAAAGGGAGGGTGTATTAGTTGAAAGTGTATTAGATAAAATTGCCGAGCCGTTGCATAACCCTTCCTATGAGATGATTAAGTGATGACTTTAGTAGTATCAGCTTTCAACGGAGAACTTGCTGCATCAGTTGAGATGTTAAAAGGCAAGAGAAAATCCGGAATTTCATTAGGGGCAAAAAGAGATATTTATTATACCTGCGGAGTGACAGATGCAGGTGAGCGGGTGACTGCAGCTGTTACTGGGATAGGGAAAATTAATAGTTATATTGCAACTTCAGAGCTTATAAAAGAATGCAGTCCTGACAGAATTGTTTTTGTAGGAATTTCCGGTGCAGTTGATCCGGAACTGAGAATCGGGGATATAGTAGTGTCTGATTCGATTACTCAGTATGATATAGATTATTTTTATTATAAGGTTTTACCTGGAGAAACTCCCGGTTCTATGGATTCCCTGATTTATACAGAGAAGAATTTAACTGCTGAAATAGGTAAAGCTGTCAGGAGATTGCAGGAAAAAGAAGTTTTTCATAGATTACTGGCTGAGGGATGTACCGGAAGTGCCGATATCTTTCTGACTCCGGATCTGAGGGTCAGGTATGCTGAGGTATTTGCTCAAAGAGAGGTTTTAGCAGTGGATATGGAAGGGTTTTCTGCAGCATCAGCCGCACAGATGAGAAGTATACCCTTTGCCCAGGTTCGCATAATCTCCGATGGAGCTGACGGGATTACACTTGCTGCCACGGAATTCAGGGAGTTTGTGCAGAAAGCTTCCAGAGATCTAGCTGCAATTATTGCCTCGATGGAATTCTAGTACTAGACACTCCCCAGAGAGAAATCTCCGGTTATCTTGTAGATTGATGCATCTTTTGTTACGTGGATTTCTCTTTCCGGAAAAAAATCCGGTATCAATGACTCAAGTCTCTCAGCGGCATCTTTTTCTATA
>JADHUD010000056.1 GCA_016784705.1 Spirochaetia bacterium
GAAAACAGTATGACTGAAACAAAAAGCGATTCCGTCATTTGCAGCCCGTATTTTTTTGCCATTACAAATTCGCTCAAAACCCCAACGGCCGCCACAACAGCTAGAACGGCAGTAAAACGCCATCCATAGAAATATATTGCAGCCAGACAGAGCGGGGTCAGTCCTTTTAAGACATTACGCATTGCTTGCTGTTTCTGTATTTTCACTGGATCCTCCCAAAAGTTTATTAAAAGTAAAGTTTTTCAAAACGTTAATTGAGTTAACTCATTGATTTTGCATTCCAACTCACTTTTCCCCGATAATTATACCATAGGAGTTGATTTTTATCAGAGGTTTTTTACGGTAGTTACTCCTTTCCCTTTTTCAGGAAAATACTCATAATCCAGTATGAAGCAGCACCTGCAAAAGCGACAGCACTGACAACAGGCCAGATTGCGGAGATCCCATATACCTCTATTACCCATCCGGAGATCCAGGGACTGAGCGCAAATCCGATGCCATGAATCCAGGTTATCATACCATTAAATCTGCCGCGATGTGTAATAGGTGTATGACTGGCAACAAAAACATTTGAATTGGTCACCATAAGAATTTCTCCAAAGGTCCAAATACAAGTCGATACAATAAACATTCCCAGACTCTTTGTAAATAAAATCATTCCAAATCCCAGGAAATAGAGAGCCCCTGCAATAGCCATATTGGTTATGGACCGCAACCTTTTTGTAATAGAGGTCAGTGGAGCTGTAAAAAGAAGGACAATAAGTGCATTTGAAGTCATTATATAACCGTATATCTTTGGACCTTTAACACTAAAGAGCTCGTTAATCTGCAAAGGAAGTGAGAATTGATGCTGTGAATAGACGAAACTGATCAATGAAGCAATCAGAAGATAGGTGATCAATGCGGGTCTTCTTAAAAAAACAGAAAAAAACCTGCCCTCTTCAGCCCGTTCTCCATCAGTTCTTGTTGCAAGATTCTCTATGATTTTCTCTTTTGTGGGTTTTGTGTCAGGAACCTGAAACAGAACTACTACCGCTGCAAATAATGTTGTTGCAGCATCTCCCCAGAAAATCCAGTTCAAATGATTTGCAAAAAGGAGCCCTGCCAGTATCGGACCAACCGCAACACCTATATTTGTTCCCAGATAGAGCAGTGAAAAAGCCCTCTTTCTTTCAAGCCCCTCTGTTAAATCAGTTACCATAGCATTAGTAACCGGCCAGGTTGCCCCGCGAAAGGATGATGAGATGAAAATCAGCCAAGGAACTGTCATGGATACCGGAAGAAATCCGCATATAAGGTATGATACGGCAAATACCGATTGGCAAAAAACAAGAACTGCTTTTCTGTTAAACCGGTCGGATACATATCCTCCCAGAAGAATACCAAAACCATTCATCACACCGGTCATCATGATAAATCTGCCAGCGCCTGCTTCATCAAAACCAAGTCGTGCTGTCAAATAAAAAACAAGAAAGAGTTGAACAAAATCACCCATTCTGTTCACTATGCGCGCGGCAAATAGAACATAGATACTTCTGTTCAACCCCCGATACTCTGTTATAAAGCCAGGTTTTTTCATCTATTTTTCTCAACAACTCAAATACTGTATATTTGAGTTTTCCTCATTTTGTTACTTTTTTTGTTTCAGCATTCACTGTGCCCGCAGGAAAAACATTTTTTGCAGCCCTCTATATTAAGAAACGTCGCATTTCCGCATACCGGACAAATATCAGATTGAATTGCTTTTTTCTCTCCCGTTTTCTCTTTTTTATTAAAAGTTAAATCAAACTGTTTCTTTTCGTTCTCATCCTCTTCATCAGGCAGTTGCGGGTATGGGTGATTTGGCTGGTCAGATCCAATATGTTCCTCAAGCACTTGTGCAATTGCATCAGGAAGACTCATTACCCGGTTTTTCCCGAATCCGGTCTGCCTGCCTGAACCAATTCCACGCAGCTGGGCAATAACAGATTCTGCCCTCTGAGCCGGTGTCAGCGGACTCGGCATTCTGAGCACCAGGCTTACCAGCCGGCCAAGACCTTCAGCATCTGCAGCAACATCAGAACCTACTTTAGCCACATTAACAAAGACTTCAAAAGGATCATCTCCATGGTGTCCATCAGAATTTACGGTAATATAGGCTGTTCCGATGGGTGTAGCCTTCCGATAGGTAGTTCCGCGAAGGAGCGTAGACCGAACCCGGGGTTTAATATCTATTTCAACCGGTTCCTCCAGGACATCGTCATCATCATCCATTTTATTTAACACCTGAGTCTCACGGGAACCATCCCTATAGGTCGTTCCTCCCTTGCATCCCAGATCATACATCTGTTCGTATAATTTTCCCGTCTCCTCAACGGTATAATCAGCCGGTGTATTACCGGTTTTTGAGATACTGGAATCCACCCATCTCTGTATTGCCGCCTGTACCTTCACATGACCGTCAGGAGAGAGATCCATTGCAGAAACAAAGTAGTCAGGCATGTTCTCACCTTCATGCTCTGCCAGCCACTCTTCAT
Source organism: Spirochaetia bacterium (assembly GCA_016784705.1). Classification (GTDB taxonomy): domain Bacteria; phylum Spirochaetota; class Spirochaetia; order JABMQR01; family JABMQR01; genus JABMQR01. Next base: position 2,517 of record JADHUD010000056.1, read on the forward strand.
ATACATCTACGCGTTCTATATGAGATCCCATTCTTCCAACACGTTCCCACTCCCAGAAATAGTAGGGCTCTATCCCTGTACTGGTTCCAACCATTGTTCCGGTAGTTCCGGTAGGAGCCTGAGTAAGGAGTGTTACATTTCTTATTCCCTTCTCCCTTACCAATGCACGGATTTCATCAGGCATCTGCAGCATGAATCCACTCTGAAGAAATTTTTCTGCGTCAAATAGAGGAAAACTACCCTTCTCTTCGGCCAGCATTGAACTCTCACGATATGCCTCTACACAGATAAATTTAAAGAGAGTATCGAGAAATTTAAGCGATTCTTCACTGCCGTAAGCCAGTTTTAATCTAATCAGCATTTCAGCCAGACCCATTGTTCCAAGACCAATTCTTCTCTCTGACTGCTGTCTGTCCCGGTTTTCATCAAAAAAGTATGGGGTATCATCTATTACATCATCTAAAAACCTGACAGCATACTGTACAGTTTTTTTCAGTTCATTCCATTGCACGTGCTCGCTGCCGGATTTTACAAACCTTGCAAGATTTATCGAACCGAGATTACAGACACCCCAGGGGGGAAGCCCCTGTTCTCCGCATGGATTAGTACAACGTATACTGGTATAATACCAGGAATTGCTCATGTAATTGTACCGGTCAATAAAAAACAGTCCGGGTTCTGCTGAAGCCCATGCGCTTTTCACAATATTGTCCCATATGTCCCGGGCTTTCAGCGTTTTATATTCTATAACTTTTTTACCTGCTTTTCTCCATGCATTGAGATCACCATCCCAAATTTTATTGTATTCAGGATCACTGGTATCAGGAAAATAGGTTTTCCAGTCACCGTTTTTTTTGACAGCTTCCATGAAATCATCGGTAATTCCTACACTAATATTAGCGTTTTCTATTTTTCCCATCTCACGTTTACTATCAATAAAGTCAAGAATATCCGGATGCCAGACATCTAGAATCAACATGAGGGCACCGCGCCGGCTGCCTCCCTGCTCGATAAGACCAGTGACAAAGCTGTATAGAGCGCCCCATGAAACAGAACCGCTAGATCGTCCATTTACACCCTTAACAAAGGCGTGCCGGGGACGCAGGGAGGAAAGGTTCATACCAACGCCTCCCCCGCGTGACATAATCTCTGTCATTTGCGTCAGGGTTTTCATAATACCGCCCCGGCTGTCTTTTGGAGATGGAATTACATAGCAGTTGTAGTAGGTTAATTTCTGATCCGTGCCTGCACCTGTTAATATTCTTCCCCCGGGAACAAATTTCCAATCTTCCAGCAGCCACTCAAACTCTTTCTTCCAGAATTCAGCAGATTCATCCTTTTCCTGACCGGAAATTCCAGCAGCAACTCGTTTATGCATTTGTTCCGGGGTGATCTCCAGGGGTTTATCAAGGTGATCCAGACTGCATACTATTTCAGAGTTGTCTTCCAGTTTAACCAAAACGGTATCGTTTGCTAAAAACTCTTCAATTACTCCAATTTCACGCTGTCCAGTCTGCTGGTTACTTACTGCTACCACAAGATCATTTTTTTTCAAAGATTTTTTCTTCGTATCTTTTAATGCATATCTATCAAAGAAAATTTTTCTTCCTAACGGCTTTAAGCTGCTTTTTATAGTAGTCACAAATTCCTCCCGAAGGTTTCTATTCGCTGATATGAAGTTTGTCTATATATTCAAATACAAACTTCTGACCAAATCGTCGAAATTTCCTCATCTGAGTCAATATAAAATTTAAAAAAGTTTGTCTGAAGCACCAACCCAGAAATAACATGACAAAATTAGTAAGTAATATCACATTCAGCAAAAACGCTGAGTTTCAGCATACTCCAATCTTTGCTGCCCTGCAAGATATTCTGACGTATTTTGAAGAATTTACATAAAAAAATAACACTATATTTTGTGTGATTTTGATAATTATAAACGTATATAACACTATATATACATTTCTATAATGATCATATCGTTAGCAGTAAAAGAGTTGTGTATTAGTAAATTTTGTTTAATCTGTATTTAGTGTTTTGCGATTCGATCTCTTGTTTTTCGGTCAAATCCCATACAGACAGCTTCCAATAAGTCTATTAATTGATAGAAATCATCAATACAAATAAGACAGTTGTGGCTGTGGGCATACCTTACAGGAACACCGGTAACAATTGATGGTATCCCCCTGCCTGCAAGATGCAGCTCTTTTCCATCAGTTCCGCCGCCTTTTCTCACGGTTTCCTGAATAAGCACCCCTTTTTCACCGGCAGTTTCGCGAATAAAGTCTATAAGCCCCGGATCGGCTATCATAGTAGGATCAAAAATTCGAACATGCGCACCGCCGCGCACACAAGTTTGAGGATTTGGCGGACCTCCCGGCAAATCATCAGCCGGAGCTCCTTCAAGAATAATTGCTATATCGGCATCTATATAATTAGCAAGTACCGAGGCTCCTCTGGCTCCAACCTCTTCCTGCACAGTTGCTGCTAAAATTACCGTGTTTTCTCTGCCTGTTTTCCCGGAGAGTCTCAGACCGAGCTCCACCAGTGCTGCAGTGCCAATCCTGTCATCAAAGGCCTTTGACATCATACACCTGCTTATCTCATTGTACGAGTAAGAGGTAACAGGTGTAACAATATCACCAATCCGAATTCCAAAGTTTTCAATAACTTCCTGCTTTGCAGCAGCACCAATATCAACAAATAAATCGGAGATTTCCGGGACATCACTTTTTCGGTCTTTCAGGAAATGCGGAGATATGCTGCCGATAATACCGGGAATCTTAATTCCCTGCCAATTTGTTATCTCAACTGGAGAGGAGGGCAGTGTTATAGGATTCCAGCCGCCAAGATTGTGTATTCTGATAAATCCTTCATGCAGGATTTCAGATACCATAAATCCAATCTCATCCTGATGTGCCGCCAGCAGTATTTTGGGTATATCTGATAAGTTAGATTGATTATTCCGTATGGTATTCTCCATAGTCCACAGAGCATTACCAATTCTATCCACTGAATATGTTCCAGAGATTCCTTTGAGCTCTTCATGCAGAATTTTTGTAATATCCTGCTCGTAACCGGGAAGCCCTGATACCAGAGTCAGCTTTTTTATCAAATTAATCGTGCCTTGTTCTGTTCTCATTCTTTCAGTATACACAGCAAAAAGAAAAATTGAAATATTAATACCGTTTGAATCTCTCTGTCCGGCTACTGTTCGGAATGTTTCTTCAAATTTTTTTCAAGTAACTCCGACAGCTCTGCTGCCGTAAAAGGTTTTCGAAGACTTGCAGTAAATCCATATTTTTCGGGATTAGCCATGATCGGATCCACCGAATAACCGCTTGCTACAAAAACGGGAGTTTCTGAACATATTTTCCTGATTTGTCCGATAGCTTCTCTCCCGCCTATACCGCCGGGAACAGTAAGGTCAAAAATCAATCCGGTAAGCTTTCGATCAGCTTTAGTTTCGGTCATGAAAAAATCAACCGCATCTTTTCCACTCTCTTTCAACACTACTGTGTACCCAAAAGATTCAAGCATTTTTCCTGTAATAACACGAATTGCTTCCTCATCATCCATGACTAAAAAGGTGCCGCTTCCCCTATGCTTCCCAGGTGTTTTTCCTGCCTGGGTCGAAATGAATTGGGTGGAGGCCGGTAGATACAGATGAAACGTACTGCCGCGGCCAGGTTCAGATTCAACATCTATACACCCTCCATGCCGTTCAACAATAGAATAACAGGTAGCAAGACCAAGTCCGTGCCCTTTAGATTTTGTCGAATAATAGGGATCGAAAATGCGTGGCAGAAATTCTCTTGGTATTCCTATGCCCTGGTCTTTAATTGACAACTTCACATAATTTCCAGCGTTAAGTAAGATGTGCTCTTTTTCAGATAAGGAGATGTTCCGGGCAGAAACTTCAATCGTACCGCCATTCGGCATGGCTTGCTGGGCATTTATGATGACATTGTCGATAACTTGACTCATCTGGTTTTTATCAAAAATGCATGGCCACAGATTTTCATGAATCTGGAATCTACTCGAAACCGATGATCCGCTCAGCGCAAATTGAACTGATTTTTCAACAAAGGGAAAAAGATGCTCAACTTTTTTTATTGGTGAGCCGCCTTTTGCAAAGGTCAATAATTGACGTGTAAGCGCACGTGCCCTGTCAAAGCTGCTTAATGCTTCTGTTAAGTAGTTTGATACTGCCTCTTTCGGGGTTTCATCAAGTGCCATTTCAATATAGCCGAAAATGCCGCTGAGAATGTTATTGAAGTCGTGGGCTATACCCCCTGCAAGAGTGCCGAGAGATTCTAATTTCTGCGCTTTTTGTATGGAATCTTCAAGTTTCTGCTTTTCGGTCATGTCCCGGAAAACAAGTACTACGCCAATAACCCGGCTCTCACTATCATGAATCGGTGCGCCGCTGTCCCCTATTACAATTTCCCTGCCGTCTTTTGCAATCAGGCAGGTCTGACTATCCAATTCCACGACTTCTCCTGCTGCAAGCACTTTTTCAGCCGGGTTCCCGTATTGCTGCCTCGTGATTCCGTGGATAATATTGAACACTTCAAGTAATGGCCGTCCGGCGGCTTCCTCGGAATTCCACCCCGTCAACACCTCAGCAGCTCTATTAAGCATAACAATATTTCCGTTTATGTCAGTAGTAATTACTCCATCACCTATGCTGCGAAGGGTAACAGCAAGATGCTCTTTTTCGGCGGCCAGTGCTAGTTCCGCATTCTTCCGTTCGGAAATATCTCTCGTTATAGAAACAATATGCGGAACTCCTTCCAAATCAATGACACTGGCAGACATAAGAGCTGTCGTCACAGAACCGTCTTTCCGCCGGAACTCCGCTTGAAGATTTGTATAATACCCTTTTTCCTTTAATCCCCGCACTAATTCCAGTCTGTCTGCAGGATTTTGCCATATGTTTATCTCTCCCGATGTTTTTCCTATTGCATCTTCTCGGGTAAACCCGGTCAGCAGGGTAAATCCCTTGTTAATATCTATATATAATCCATCTTCCAGCCGATTGATGTTGACAGCATCCGGACTCGTGTGAAAGGCTGCCTTAAAGAGATTTTCGCTCTCCAGAAGTAATCTTTCAGATTGCTTGCGCTCATTGATATCATGATAATTAAGTAATACACCATTTATTGCAGGATCGCTAATTCGGTTTGCAGCAGTCAGTTCTATCCATGTATACGTCCCTTTTTTACATTTGGCTCTGCATTCAACCGTCACGGCAGTATTATCTTTTTCCACTAATGTATAAAATTCTTTCTGAATCCTTTCAAGATCTTCCGGATGAATAAATTCCCAGCTATCTGTACCTACCAGCTCTTCAGGTTTCCATCCAAACCATCTCTCAATATTCGGGCTTACATACTTCAGAAGCCCATCAGTACCCAGGATACAGATAACATCACCAATATTCGCTATCATCGCAGAGTGTCTTGCATTAATCTCCAGTATCATCTTGTCCTTATCTTGATTTTGCACCGGATTTTTTTCGTGCATGATTCCCCCCAAGCATCGGTATCTACATGTTTGCAGTTCAGCCTGACTCTGTATAAATACCACGTGCCATTGAACTTCTTAAACCATATTTGATAGAGATAATCTGATTTTTATATATAACAGCTGCTGCGCTTTACTAACTCACAGTATACACCCGAATAATCAGTTGTGCTACGGTTTGATTTCTGTCAGCAGCGTGTCAGCAGCAAAACCGCCTGATCAGGCATTTGCATCAGGATTTTAAGATATCACTTAGTCTCTACTTCCTAAAAGCAGGCAAGTTGGACATCGGTGGAATCGAACGACTTGACTAATATTATTTTATGTGTAACATTACATAATATTAGTTATGTAATATTTTAAACATTCTAATAGAGGAGGAAATTTCAAAATGATTTTATTTTGAAATTTCGACAATTTGGTCAGAAGTTTGCATATCAAATAAATAATTATTTATTTGATATATAGACAAACTTCAAAAGCCAATTTTTGAAATTGGCTCAGAGGACGATGAACGTGTCAGAACAGACAAATCTTTTCGAAGAATTAAGCGGGATTCAGGATGCTTATAAAATTGATGTAAAGCAGTTCATTGATTTTATGAAAGAACGGCACCTGCATTTAGTTGAAGGTCTTACAGCATATGCCTTATGGCTAGAAAAAGAACATGACGGAAAATACTATAGCCCTTCAACGATCAACAGAAAAATTGCAGCGGCAAAGAATAGAATCCGCTACGCTTTCAAACACAGTTCTTCAGCAGCTAAACTTCGGGAAAAGTACCAACTGGCAGAAGTCTTGAAAGGTGTCAAACTGAAAAAAATCGAGAGCCTGTCTGTTCCTCTGGATAAGGTTTTGAGTGTTGAGGAAATTCAACAACTTATAAACGAAACAAAAGATATCACCATCAAACTTATGGTAATGTTTCTCATCAGTACAGGTGTACAGATCTCAGAAATGCTCGCAATCCGACTTTCTGATTTACATCCAGCAGATGATATCTTTTATGAAATACGGATAATTGGGAAAAGCGGCAGAAAGCGAATCATCCATGCCAAGAAGAAATTTATAGATCGTATACATGAACACTTTAACGGTATAGTATTTCTTTTCGAACATGATGGAAGACCCTATAGCCGTATAGCCACTACCAACAGGATCAAATATGAATCCTTTGTAATTATAGGACGCTCTGTATCTGCAATACAGCTGCGCCATACATGGGCGCTGATTCAAATTCAGAAGGGTAAACCTATAAGTGCTGTTGCCGCTGTACTGGGGCATTCAGATCCAGGTTTAACGGTAAGAATGTATTCTGATGACACTCTCGAACCGCATGAAGCATTCCTTGATCTTCACGAGAAATAATTGAGTCGTTAGACCTGTCGAATAAAGAAGCTGCAAGATAAACCTGCCGCACCCTTACGATCTTATACAGCAGACGCCTGCAGATAAGCACTTTTGTTTATACTGTTTATACAACATAAAAGTCGAAAACCAATAAATCTTGCGAAGAGATTTCTCCTGAAGCAAAATGCAATTGGCAGCAGTAAATGTCAATAAAGATGAACGATACTAACGCCTATGTGATTAAACAAACCAAAGCTTATAGTTGCCTTTTAGAGGAGTAAAATAGGTATCATTCCACACAAATGGCAGAGACTGAAACCTGCCTCGGAATTCATGAAAAAAAGAAACACTCACTAATCAGGAAGGTTTCAGCAATTTATCGGGTAAGAAGTGGTGAAAACCCAACCCTTATATCATTCAAAAAGAAAATAACGGAGTAATTCACATGAAAAAAAATAAGAATACAAAAATGTATCTATTATTTATCGCAATTCTCGCAGCATCCCTCCTGGCAGGATGCGAAAACATCACAGACCCATCAGTAGATGCAACGTTACCAACGGTTAGTTCAACATATCCTGTTGATTCTGCTACAGGTAGAGCAATTAATACTAACATCACTGCATCCTTTAGTGAAGCGATGGATCCGGCAACTATGGTTGCAGCAAATTTCACTCTGACCGATGGGGTAACCTCAGTAATAGGAAACGTCACATACGATATTCCCAATGAACTTGTCACCTTTGCACCTGCAGAAAATCTGGTTGCAGAAACAACTTATACTGCAACAGTAACTACCGGAGGAACAGATCTTACAGGTAATTCATTAGCAGCAGACAAAGTGTGGACATTTACTACAGAAGCCTCAGGAATTGGCCCTGCACCAGTTAAACTGGGAACTTCCGGTAATTTTGTAATTCTTGCAAAAACAGCTATTTCAACAGTTCCCTCCTCTATTATTACGGGAGATATCGGAATAAGTCCTGCTGCCCAGTCCTATATAACTGGCTTCTCACAAACTGATGCTACCGGATATTCCACCTCACCGCAAATCACCGGTTTCATCTATGCTTCTGATATGGCACCTCCTACACCTTCCAATATGACAACAGCAATAGCTGATATGGAGCTAGCCTATACAGATGCAGCTGGCCGCATTACACCTGATTTCACTGATCTGGGAACCGGAGCTATCGGCGGACTCACTCTCGAACCTGGGCTGTATACCTGGGGAAGTACCGTTACCATACCATCGGGCATTACCATTTCCGGAAATGCAAATGATGTCTGGATATTCCAGATTACTGGTGATCTTAACGTCAGTGCCGCAGTAAATGTTATTCTAAACGGCGGTGCAAAAGCACGGAACATCTTCTGGCAGTTAAGTGGAGAAGCCACCATTGGAGCAAATTCCCACTTCGAGGGAGTTGTTCTCAGCCAAACTGCAATTACACTGGGTACCGGTGCATCAATAAACGGAAGATTATTGGCACAATCCCAAGTTGCACTTGATCAGAATACTGTTACAAAACCAGTTCTGTAGAGTGTAAGAATAGAAGTCTATACATTGAAAAAGGTGTCAATGTCTGAGGGAGGATTTCCACCAGACATTGACACCTTCTCTATAAGCAAAAATATATACTCTTTCTATAAAATAGTGCGCTCTTACATCTCTCTAGAATCCAAGTTCCAGCATTGCATCAGCAACTTTTCTAAATCCCGCTATATTCGCACCTTTTATATAATCAACATGGTTTCCTGTTTTTCCTGATTCAACACATGCAGAGTGAATATCCTTCATGATTCTATTAAGTTTATCATCAACTTCTTCTTTCGGCCAGCTGAGTTTCATAGAATTCTGAGACATCTCCAGTCCGGACACAGCTACTCCGCCGGCATTTACTGCTTTACCCGGAGCAAATACTATGTTTTTCTTTATCAGCCGTTCAACAGCCTCTGTCGTAC
>JADHUD010000057.1 GCA_016784705.1 Spirochaetia bacterium
CACTTTCATTGGCCTTTATGTGCGGCAATGCATGATAATTCCTGGTTACATTTATTTCATGTGAATCAATACCTCTGGTTGCCAATCTGAGTGAAAATTCTAGTATTCTCACTAAATCAACTTCCTGAAGCTGCTTCTCCTCTTTTCTCGTATACACTGATAACTCTTTTATAACATCGGCGGCATTCATAGCGTACGACAAAATATCCTCAGCATACTCCTTAATTGGCGAATCCTCTAAAACCTCTGAAAGAATGATTTCTGCAGTTCCGGCAATACCTGCAAGCGGATTGTTCAGTTCGTGGGCAATACCCGCAGCAAGTGTTCCAATACCAGCCATTTTTTCAGTACGGACCAGATCCTCCTGCAGTCTTTTCTGTTCAGTTATATCCTTAATTATCTCAATAAAGACCATCTTCTGATTTTGCGGAACACGAACATTGTTGAACTGAAATGAATAAATCTCATTATTAACTACAGCTTCAGATTCTGTCATTCCACCGCCATGTATACAATCCAGCGATTTACAATACGGACAAGGACGGGATCTGTTAAAAAATACTCTATAACACTTTTTTCCAATCAAATTTTCCCGAATCTTCCCGAAAAACATGGTCGCAGCATTATTAACTTCAATTATTGTATAATCAACATCAGTCATAGCTACAGGAGATGCAATCCCATTAAAAATGGCCTCCATTTTGCTTTTACTGAGATACAGTTCATCACCTTGAGCACGGATATGTTCAAAAGAAATTGCATTTTTCAGCGAAAGTGAACATTGTGCTGCAAGAATGTCCAATGCATCTTTTTCATACTTAGAAATAATATTTTTATTTTCCGGAAAACTGCTGATGATATATCCTGATATCTGTTTCAGATAAATTAGTGGAATAACGATATCAGCAGGAGGCAGCTGTTTACTGATTTTGAAAGCCTCTTCCCCTTGCTCCGGGTAAATTAATGAACTGGCATCCCTTGCTTTAAGTTGATTGATCTCATTCTGCAGATGATCGTTAAACTTAAGGTAAACCGTATCTCCAATTGCCGTCTCAGTCTGGCAATTGTAATTGGAAATCAATTTGAAATTGTTATCCTTGTTTTTTATATCCTCCACCAGAAATATAGCCCATTCCGCTTTTAATCCATTTTTCAGACTGACAACTACCTCATCCCCAAGCTCCTTCAAATCAATTACCGTAGTCAGCTTTTGGCTGAGTTCACGAATAGTAACCTGATAGGGATGCCGTTTGGGTATAATCACTTTATCAACAATATAAGCCATAAAATTCCGTAATGGTGAAATAATCAGTGCTGTGGCAAACCCGAGAATAGTGGCAACCGGTAAAATATCATACGGTGCAAAATCAGGATTAAATTTCTGTATTAAGAGTATGAGAATATAGTAAATTGCAGTTGCAGCAATTGATAAGATTAATACAAGCATAACTTGTAATGCGGCTTTTGAGTAACTGACCAGTTTATATCTATAAATAGTGTAAAAAAGAAGAACAGCATTTATCCCTGCTGCAAGAATATCAAATGGATATTTACCCAGTGTTGGGAGCAGGTTGAAAAGTATCCCAATAAGCATGATTACTGTTCCCAGAAGAGGTAGAAACAAATTTGTACGAACAGTAGAGCTGCTGTTTTTTTTGCCTTCATACGCCATTATTCCCAAAGCAACTATCAAATAGACATAGCTTATTGAATAGGCAACTATAGATCCCTGTCCAAGTTCATAAAAAAACTGTCCATCTGGTGTGAATCCGGCATCGGAAACAATTGATCCGCTAAAATTAAAATACATTAATAAAGCAATAAGTGAATAACTCAGTTTAACAAATATTTTATAGCTTTTTTTATTTATCTCAATGATATCCACAACAGCATGTATAAGGGTAAAGGGAACAGAGAGCAACCCTACAAGCATAAACTTGTTCCAGATAAGAGGAGTCAGTACAGGACTGTTCAGATGCATCATGAAAGATCCAAAACTCCAAATTGAAATAGCAATTACATAAAACTGAAAAGACCAGTAATATCGGACTTTGCTATATTGAATAAAACCAAATATTGCAAAGAAAACATATAAAGTGAACGCCATTGCAGGAATTATGGTAGAAACATCAAAAATCATGGTATATCCTTATCGATGTATTAATAACCCTCTATTACCATTAACAATTGAGAAGTTTTTCAATTAATTCTATATATATAATCAAAAATTATATATATTAAATCTTAAACTTTATTAAGTAAATTTCATAAACAGGAAATTTACTATTTTACTATCTTTATACTACAGGAAAAACATGGATTTAGGCAAATTAATTTTTCTTTCGATAATTGGATATGTAATATTATTTATTCATGACCTTTCTCAACTGAAAAGAAATACTCATGTGACTCTTATTACTTATGTTAGTTATCCAATAATTATAACACCATATATTCTCATGTTCACTTTATATTCACCCAATAACACTACTCCATACTGGCTTACTGTTTTTTTACTGCTTATTGCTCTTTCACTCTTTTTATTGCTGGTCTATTCGGTTTTATTGGAAATACCAATCAAAATCAGACAGGGTAAAATTGCAGTAGATGGAAAGAAAAGAGTGGTATACAAACAGGGAACATATAGTTTTTCCCGTCATCCCGGTTTTATCTGGATGACTCTATTAAACGCCTCTATCTATTGCCTTTTTTTGCAGAGAGAAATACTGCTGCTTACCCTAGTATTGACCTTATGCAATCTAGCACTTATCATCATTGAGGACTTGTACATATTTCCAGCTGTTTTCAGTGACTATAATCAGTATAAAAAGGAAGTCCCTTTTCTTTTCAAGTTTCCTTTTACCAAGAAATTATAAATGGAGTACATTAATGGCATATCATATAGCTGTAACAGATGACGATGCTGCAATTCGAAAAATACTGCAGATAATATTGAGAAAAGAAGGTTTTGAGGTGTCTGTCTGTGATAGCGGAAACAGCCTTCTGGATCTGCTAAGTCTTAATGCAGAAGATATTGACTGTATAGTGCTGGATATTAAGATGCCGGGTATTTCCGGACTGGAACTTCTTGGCGTATTGAAGAGTAAATATCCCTATCTACCCGTTATAATGCTGACGGCATTTACCGATCTTGATACAGGAATGAAAGCAATTCGAAAAGGTGCCGAAGATTATCTTTCAAAACCCGTCAGAAGAAGTGAACTGGTTAGCAGGGTGAATGATGTTATTAAAAAATCGAAAGTTAAATTTGCCGAAAGTGAGAAACAGCAAAATAATTCTCAGCAGCAGAAAATTCTTGAAGAACAGCTAGATGAAGCCCATCATACTATAATGAGAACTACTATGGCTACAATCAGAGCTTTCTCAGAAACTATTGAACAAAAAGATCCTTACACAAAAGGACATTGTAATCGTGTATGTGAGCTTGCACTTCTTTTAGGAAAAGAAATTCATTTATCTGAGTCTGATTTGACAATATTGGAAGGTGGGTGTCTTCTCCATGATATTGGAAAAATCGGAATATCTGAAAATATATTGAATAAACCTGGAAAATTGACTCATAGTGAATATAGTATTATAAAAACTCACCCTGAAACTGGTGAAAAAATTTTAAAGCACATTGATATGTTCACTCCATATATTCCAATAGTAAGAAATCATCACGAACGATATGATGGTATGGGTTATCCTGATGGATTGGCTGGTGATAGAATTCCTCTTTTAGTACGAATAGTTACTTTGGCAGATGCGTTTGATGCCATGACCAGTGACAGAGCCTACAGAAAAAGCCTCGATCTTGATACTGCACTTCTGGAAATAGTGCAGAATAAAAATAAACAATTTGATCCTGAACTGGTAGAAGTTTTTATTAACAGTAAATTTTACGAAAAATAGTGACAATTTTATTATTAATTTCTAATCGAGTGGGTATAAAAGCCGGCTGCGAACAGCCCGGCAAGTAACATAACTTCTAATCAAGTGGGTATAAAAGCCGGCTGCGGGGACAGCCGGCAGGGGTTTGGGTTATGGAGGTTTCAACAACCTTCATAATTACAGAATCCTGTTTATACCAGATCCCATAATATTAACTAGTTTGTCAGCCGGATCCTTAAATTTACTTAAAAAGATCATCGCTGCTATAATATACGGTTTATAACTAGCTTCTTTATACAATGGTATTCGATATCTGTCAAATACCGAAGCCTCAACTTCACCTTTTTCACAGCTGATTTCAGATATATCTGCAGGGAGGCAATGCATATAGAGTGCTCTTCCTTCTTTCGTAGAGTGCATGAGTTTCTCTGTACACTCCCAATCCTTATATTTAGCATTCTTTGCAAGACAGGTTTGTTCCAGTTTTTCCAGTCTGTCAAACTGTCCATTTCCTACCAATTGAGTTCTCTCTTCCATAACAGCAAAAGGAGCCCAGCTTTTTGGGTATACTATATCTGCATCAATAAATGCTTCTTCCATAGAATTAACTTTTTTATAGGAGCCGCCGCTGGCTGCTGCATTTCCCCTTGCAATACTCTCTATTTCAGGCATTATATTATATCCCTCGGGATGTGCAAGAACTACGTCCATACCAAACCTGGTGAATAAGCCAATTATTCCCTGTGGAACAGATAAAGGTTTCCCGTATGATGGCGAATAAGCCCAGGACATAGCAATTTTTTTCCCTTTAAGCTTATCAACTCCACCGAAATGATTAATAACATGCAGCATATCAGACATAGACTGTGTAGGGTGATCTATATCACACTGCAGATTTACCAGTGTTGGACGTTGTTCGAGAATTCCATCTTCATAACCTTCCTGAACAGCTGCAGCAACTTCCTTCATGTAGGTATGACCTTTACCTATATACATATCATCACGAATCCCGATAACATCACCCATAAATGAGATCATATTAGCAGTTTCACGTACAGTTTCTCCATGAGCGATCTGGCTCTTTCCTTCTTCCAAATCCTGAACCTCTAGACCCAGCAAATTACAGGCACTTGCAAAGCTGAAACGGGTTCGGGTTGAATTATCACGGAATAGAGAGATTCCCAGTCCACTATCAAAAACCTTTGGTGAAATATTCAGCTCTCTTAAGCCTCTGAGTATTTCTGCAGTTTTAAAAACCGCACTGATTTCATCATCATCCTTCATCCATGTGTGCAGGAAATCATTAAGATACATCTTATTCGTATTAAGATTTTTTAATTCCCGGATAAGGCCGTTAACTGATTCTTTTCCCATTATTAATCTTCCTCCATGCTTACATCATTATGTAAATCTAATATTTTTCTATCAGAATGAAGTTTACTAAAGCAAACTTTCTTCAGAATTTACCCAAACCTTTAAGAACTTTCTCCGGAGTAATCGGCCAATCACGTATCCAAATACCTACAGCATCATGAATAGCATTTGCAATTACCGGGGCAGCTCCATTTGTACTGACTTCAGAAACCGATTTCGCACCATATGGACCATACGGATCATCGGTATCAATCAGAACAGCTTCAAACACATCCGGAAGTTCACTAATCATAGGAACTCCATAATCTCTCAGCACAGGATTCACACACTCTCCCTCATCATTGAGTACAATTTCTTCATAGAGAGTATGACCTATTGATTTAAGAACACCGCCGTAAATTTGCCCAAGGGCTAATTCGGGATTAATTGGTGTTCCACAGTCCTGCAGTGCATAATACTTTTCAATTTTTATTTCACCGGTCCTGGTATTTACTGCTGCCTGGCAAAAATGCGCTCCATAGGGAAATGCAGATTTATCAGTGGTAAAAGATGCTGTACCTGTCAATTGGCCGCGTCCTGTTCCGGTTAATACTTCATGCCCTATCTCTCTATATGATAGCAATTTACCACTTTTCAATGATTTTACAGCTCCAGGATATATGAGAATAAGATCAGCAGGGTTCTCTTCAAGAATCTCTGAAGCAGCCTGCAGAATGTTTTTTTTCAAATCTTCGGCTGCAAGTTTTGAGGCACTACCGGAAAAAAAAGTCCCGCTGGAAGCGTAGGCACCTGTATCGAATGGAGTATTGTCCGTATCACCCGACAAAATAGCTACCTGATCCATATCTACACAAAGAACTTCAGATGCAAATTTAACAGAAACAGTATCCAGACCGGTTCCTAAATCTGCTCCTCCTGAATGGAGCATGAAAGATCCATCAGAAACCATTTTTATATCTGCACAGGAGTGATCCAAACCGGGAAGACCCGAACCCTGCTGCACAATGACTACACCCTTTCCTATGGATATATCGGTTGAATCCGAGATCTCTCTTTTTCCCCACTTTATAAGTTCAGCACCTTTTTTCAGAGCCTCTTCCAGGCCGCAACTTTCGATTAATGCAGGAGTTCCTTCGCGGCCTTCACCCAGACAACGTAATATTTCCAGCATAACACCCTTTCCCACCCTGTTTTTCTCAATAAGCTCAAGAGGATCCATTTCAAGTTTATCAGCCAGTTCCGCAAGAGCCATCTGCATGGCATAACTTCCCTTAGGTGCCCCGTAACCCTGATAAGCACCGGTAGGCGGAATGTTGGAGTAAAATGTGGTAACATCGAATTTTACGTTTTCACAAAGAACAAGAGGCAATGATTTTGAACACGCATTCATAGGTACTGTCAAGCAATGATTACCGGTGGGACCGGTATTTGCTTTTACATTCATATAAATTCCAGTAAGGGAGCCATCTTTTTTAGCACCAAGTTTTACTGAAATCTTCATTGGATGTCTGGTGCTGTTTGCTATAAACTCCTGTTCCCGGGTAAAACGATAGAAAACGGATCTGCCTGTTTTGTAAGAGGCATATCCGGCAACATCTTCCAATAATATATCCTGTTTTGATCCATAGCCGCCGCCCACCCGTTCTTTTATTACCTGAATCTGATTCTCACTGATACCGCAGGCAGCAGCAACAATTCTTCTCATATGCCAGGGAACCTGAGTTGATGCATGGAGTATAAGTTTATCACCGCGCATTTTTGCATATACAACATGTGTTTCTAATGGAGTACACTGTACTTGTGAAGTAGTATACTCACGTTCAATAATAACATCAGCCTGAGAAAATCCTTTTTCTATATCTCCTATTCCACCGGAAACTGATGCAGCAATATTCTTATGCGGATTCCCATGAATCGGAAATTGATAGATAACCTTACCGTCACGCTCATCAGCCTTCTTATTATATTCCTGAAGATTTTCAGGTGCACCGACAACATATTCTACAACACTATTATGAACGATTGGAGCATTTTTCTTCATTGCATCATCAATGGTAAGAACCGGTTTCAGAACTTCATATGAAACATCAATTAATGAAGAAGCAATTTCTGCGGCCTGTGAGTTTTCAGCGATAATTGCCGCTACACGATCTCCTACATGTCTCAATTTCTTATTAAACATTTTCCTGTCGTAGGGAGAAGGTTCAGGAAAACCTTGTCCTGCCTGTCCATAATAGACATCAGGACAGTTTTCATATGTTATTATGTCAACAACTCCATCTATTGCCAAGGCCTTAGATATATCAATAGAATTTATGTATGCATGTGCATAAGGACTTAAAACCATTTTAAGAATACATGATCCGGGTTCCACCATATCTTCAACATAAGCCCGCCAGCCTGCTACCAGTTTCTTGCCATCAATTTTTGGTTTAACTGTACCTACATGTTTTAATTCATTTCGGAATTCAGGCAGTATATCACCACAATATTCCGTGTTGTTCAAACGTGATTTTGCCAGTTCCACAGCATTATAGAATTGTTTATATCCTGTAGCCCTATTAAATAATCCAGATAATGCTTCATCAACATCTTTACCGGCCGGTTCAGGAATTCTGTTAAATAGATCAGTAATGAGCAGTGCTGCTGCAGGTGCATTATAAGCTGACTGTACAACTCCAGCATCTATCATAGCCTGCTGAATAACTGTCAATGTTCTTCCCTTTGCCAAACCATCAGGAGTAATGAGATTTTTCCCATCAATTTGGCCTGGCAGCAGTAAAGAAGCATATTTTGGAATTCCATCAACAAGTATAGTATCACTGCCGGCAAAACCCTCGCCGTCATCACTATTTCTTACCGCAATATATCCTGCATCATACAGAATTTTCTGTACAGAATCGCCAGGTTCACAAATCAGAGATTTTTGTCTATGGTTAATATTACAGGTAATAGTCATTGTCAACACTCCTTTGTTATCGTCCTGAAGCAGCTAAACATTCGGTAAAGAAGTTTGCTGATGCAGTTCCTGCAAGGTACTTTTTATATTTATCAGATCCGGTATAATCACTTATTGCCTTTGTTTCATCAGATACTGCTTTTTCAAGTTCTGCCGCAGTCTGAATTGCCCCCTGATTAACTGCTTCCTCAACTTTTAAGAGTCTATATATTCCATAAGGGGCAGTTCCAATTACAATTCTTACATTATGCAAGATCTTTTTCTGTTCAGAATAGTCTGCACCAAAGCCGACAACAATAGAAGGAGGCGCCTGAATACTTTTACAAAATCTCTCTGAAGCAGCAAATCTTTCGGGTTTATCAAGACATATCCTTGCAATAAGCGTGTGCTGGAACATATCCTTGTGCTCTACGTATTCACGTATAGGAACACTGTCCTCTATTAATTCCCCATTTTCTGAAAGGTCTATTGTCTTTAATCTAGCTTTAGCTGCAATTAAAACGGGCAAAAGATAAGAGTCGCTTCTCTGAAGTGCTACATTTCCGCCAATTGTTGCCATGTTTCTCAGCGTTCTTGAACCGGCATACCTCAAGGCCTTCCTCAAATAGGCAGGAATTGATGAATCTTCAAGCGCCCGTTCAAAGGTAACACAGGCGCCAATTTCTAATCCTAAATCAGTTTTTTTAATCTCCTGTAAACAGGCTGTATTAATATCTATAACTGTTTCATATTTACTTTGAGAATGTAACCGGTTGATATCAGTACCACCGGCAAGAAATCCGGCTTTACTATCATGAAGGGTTATCAAAGTCAGAATTTCTTTCACAGTATCGGCTTTATAAAATGCTTTTATCATAGAATCCTCCAAACGAAAACCATTTTTTATAATAATCCAGTAAGTTTCAGAAGTCTGTCAGCTGCCAGGTTCCCTTTTTCAGCAAGTTTAGTTTCGTCAAAACCAACCAGTAACCCATTGTCAACAGCAAGTTTACCATTAACAATAGTATATTGCGTTCCGTGGTTATATCCGGAGAACAGCAGAGCAGCAATAGGATCTGAATGACTTCCGGAATACTCAAAACCACTCAAATCAAATATGGCAGCATCCGCATTATACCCTTTTTCCAACTTTCCGGATTTGGTAAAATTCAACAAATCAGCACCATTTATAGTTGCCATCTTAAAAATATCTCTAACCGATACAGCGGCACTGCCATAACGAACCCGCTGAAGCAGTAATGCAGCCCTGGCTTCACCAAGCATATCAGATGTATCATTGGATGCTGAACCATCAACACCAAGAGCAACGGTGATTCCCATCTCAAGCATGTCTTTTACCCTGCAGATCCCTGAACCAAGACGCATATTTGAAGATGGGCAGTGAGCAATCTGAGTCTTTGTATCGGCTAGTATATGCAATTCTTCATCATTAAAATGAATTCCATGAGCATAAAACACATCACTACCGATAAATTCACACTCTTCCATTAACGCTAATGGCCTTTTCCCATACTTAGTCTGGCAATAATCATTTTCATCTAAAGTCTCTGCCAGATGAGTATGTAATTGTACCCCATACGATCTTGCCAACCTTGCTGAATCCCTTAGTAATTCCGTTGATACACTAAATGGGCTGCAGGGAGCAAGAACTATTTTTCTCATTGCATGCGGATTTGGATCGTGAAATTTTTCAATTACCCGCAGGCTGTCATCCATTATCTCTTTTTCAGACTGCACAACAGAATCAGGCGGCAATCCACCATCCTTCTTACTTAATGACATTGATCCTCTTGTTGGGCTGAACCGTATTCCTAAAGTCTCTGCAGCTTCAAATTGGAGTGCCATTAAATCGCCGGAAAAATGTGTTGGATAAAGGTAATGATGATCAGTTGCGGCAGTACATCCAGTTTTTAGTAATTCACCCATAGCCAGTAATGATGAGTAATATATTTCATCAGCACCAATATGCTTCCAGATTTCATAAAGATATACAAGCCAGTCAAAAAGCTTTGCATTCTGGACTGCAGGCAGGTTTCTGGTAAGAGTCTGAAAAAAATGATGATGAGTGTTGATCATACCGGGAATAACAACATGATGAGAACAATCAATAACCCTGCATGCCTCATTCTCCGGTATCTGCAAATTTTTTGCTATATCTGAAACTTTACCATTTGACATAAGCAGGTCATATCCAGAAAGTGGTGAATCTTCTGCTGAAGTCATTAAACAGTTAATATTTTTAAGTAATATTTTTGACATCAGACAACTCCTTTTTAATAATGCTAAAAAATTCATTAATCAGCCCGCACGCTACAGATTTTCGATATTCTGCAGTTGAACGCTGATCATCAATTGGCACAATACGTTCTGAATAGGCTGAAAACAGCTCCTCTTCATACACAGTAAATTCTTTTAATTTCATACCCTGAATGCTTTTTTCAAGCTCCAGAGATCGAACTACAACCGGGGCTACAGCACCTACCGCCAGACGCATATCAGAAATAATCCCATTCTCCGTAAAGAGTATTCCGGTGCAGGAAAGTTTACTTAACGCATTTGCCTTTCTGGTTCCTACTTTCTTATAAAATGATACGGCATCCTTCAGCTCTGGAATCCTGATACTGGTCATTAATTCATCGGATCTTAGTTCGGTTTTTCCAGGTCCGGTAATGAACTCTGAAAGAGGCATTCGTCTCATACTTTTCTCTGTTGATAATTCAATTTCTGCATCCAAAGCATATAAGACACAAACAGCATCACCGGCAGGAGAAGCATTGCATATATTCCCCGCTAGCGTACCCAGATTACGAAGTGCTGGTGCTGCCATTTGCCTTACAGCATTCCGCAATACCGGATGGACAAGAGTGGATTCGCCTATTGCAGATAACTCAG